>CAMWZE010000033.1 GCA_947178685.1 uncultured Porphyromonadaceae bacterium | reverse complement strand
ATGAATGTAAACACAAAGCCCCCTGTCGAAAGCAACAGCGGACTATTTCATCCCACCATTCCCCATGAAGCCAAAAGGATGAAGATTCCCACTACTCCAAACCAGAAGCCACCCATGGCCACGAGCGTCAATCCGGTCATCAGCGCAAGCACGCCAAGACCGAAGGAAAAAACCCGATAGAAGAGCAACTGTTCATTACCTCCCCTGCTTCCGGAGAGTTTGACAACGGAGTCGGGCGTCAACCCTTTCAATACCATCAGTGCATGATAGCGATGATAAGAGTTGGCGGCCAATTGCATGAAGATCACGAAGAGCAGACAGATCGTGGCCGGAAAGAACTCTGCATTGCCGTGTACCTGTGCCGATGCATTTCCACAGAACACAGCTCCGATTCCAACCAACAGTGAGCTAAAGCTCAACGCCTTATGTAACGGTTCCGGTTTACCCATTTTTGATTTGGCAATTGATTGACTGTTTGTTACTGGATTAAATTTCCTGACCTTACGTCAGCTTACTTAATGGTATACATCACTACGAAAAGACTGGTGGCGCCGATCACCATCCATAGCGTAAGGGCCTGGATAAGAGGCTTAACTCCCACCTGCTTTATCACCTTCAGGCTCAGACTCGCACCGATTGCAAACAACACGGCCACAAGTGCTTTCTTGGCGATTACCACACATGCCTGATAGACGGGACCCATAACCGGCATCACGCTCTCGGGTGTGTAGGTGTTGATCACCATGGCCACCACAAACAGGAGAATGAACCATGGAATTGAGATCTTTGCCTTCCCCTCCCCACCTTTTTTATTGCGGAAAAACCACATGGTGAAGAATGCAAGGGGTATTATCCAGAGTGCACGTGTACATTTGATGAGTGTGGCAAGGTCGCACGCCTCCGTAGAACCGGGGAAGTACATCTGGTCGAAAGCGGCACCGGCACCCACCACCGAGCTGGTGTCATGTATGGCGATGGCCGCCCACGTGCCGAACTGTGTCTGCGAAAGATCGAAAAGATGGCCCAACGGGGGGAAGATAAAGAGTGCTATCGCGTTAAGAATGAATATCACGCCGAGCGACACAGCCATCTCATCCTGATTGGCCTTCATTACCGGGCCTACAGCTGCGATGGCGCTGCCTCCGCATATCGCTGTGCCCGATGAGATAAGGTAGGATGTTTTAGAGGCGATACCCATATATCGTCCAAGCCAGACACCTATTATCATAACGCCGATCACCGATACCACCGTGAAGAGCATACCGTCGGCACCGCTCTGCAGCGACTTCTGCAGGTTCATGCCGAAACCGAGTCCCACAACTGATGCCTGAAGCAGATACTTGGAGAGCTTCTTGTTGAATGTGGGATATGGTATCCCGAAGATAAATGCGAATACCAATCCGGTGAACAATGCCACGGGAGGAGTGATAAACTGATATTGCTCACCGAACACTATATCGAACGGAAAGAGCATTATCACGAGGAGCACCCAATAGAGGGGACCGGCGATTTTTGCCATAACTGACTTGGATTGAGAGGTTATACTGTTAATCTGGGTTGTAGTATATCATCCTTGGCTCCCCTCATCTTCGTGAAGACAGGGATGAACACTCCGCAAAATTAATAAAAAAATCCTGTATTACCTACATAAAGCAGGCAATACAGGATTCAATATTTGGATTGAAGTCGTTTAAAATTTTCTGTGGCCGTACCTATACAGCCTCCGGATATGATTTTTCCGACTTAAAATCCCGGAACTTCATTACTACCGGCGTCCGAAACCCTATTACCGATCTCCGGAAATTTATTACCGGTTCTTGTACATATCCTCGTAATAGCGCTCATAGTCGCCGGAGGTTATGTTGTCCATCCAGTCCTGATGGTCGAGATACCATTTCACGGTCTTCTCGATACCCTCCTCGAACTGCAGGCTCGGTTCCCAGCCTAACTCGCTCTGCAGCTTGCGGCTGTCGATGGCGTAGCGCAGGTCGTGTCCGGCACGGTCGGTTACATAAGTGATCAGCTTCTCGCTCTGACCCTCCGGATTCCCCAAAAGACGGTCGACTGTCTTGATGATCACCTTGATCAGGTCGATATTCTTCCACTCGTTGAAACCACCGATATTGTATGTCTCGGCCACCTTACCCTCATGGAAGATGAGGTCGATAGCACGGGCATGGTCCTCCACGAAGAGCCAGTCGCGTACGTTCTCACCCTTGCCATACACCGGCAACGGCTTGTTCTGACGGATGTTGTTGATGAACAGGGGGATCAGCTTCTCAGGGAACTGATACGGACCGTAGTTGTTCGAGCAGTTGGTCACCAGTGTCGGCATACCGTAGGTGTCGTGGTATGCACGCACGAAATGGTCGCTCGATGCCTTCGATGCCGAATACGGTGAGTGGGGATTGTATTTGGTGGTCTCGAGGAAGAACTCAGTGCCATAGGCCATGTCATCCTTGCTCGACGCCTTCGTGGTGAACGGAGGCTCGATACCCTCGGGATGTGTCAGCTCAAGCGCACCATACACCTCATCCGTAGAGATATGGTAGAAGAGCTTACCCTCGTATTTCTCAGGCAACGACTCCCAGTACTCCTTGGCGGCCTGGAGCAGTGCCAGCGTACCCATCACGTTGGTACGTGCGAAGGTGAAGGGATCCTTGATCGAGCGGTCAACATGGCTCTCGGCCGCGAGGTGGATCACCCCGTCGATCTTATACTCCTTCACGATGCGGCGCATCTCGTCGAGGTCGGCGATGTCAGCCTTCACGAAGGTATAGTTCGGTTTATCCTCCACATCCTTGAGGTTTGCGAGGTTACCGGCATAAGTCAGCTTGTCGAGGTTGACGATATGATACTCCGGATATTTATTCACGAAAAGGCGTACGACATGGCTTCCGATAAAGCCCGCACCGCCGGTGATCAATATGTTTTTACAATTCATAATTCATAATGCATAATGCATAATCAATACTTCATTCTGAATTCTTGACTATAGCTGTTTAGATTAAATTGCTAACGCATTTTTTGAGAGAGTCGGTCCAATAGGGAACCTCGATATCGAAGGTAGTCTTGACTTTCGTCTTGTCCAGGACCGAATAAGAGGGACGAGTCACAGGCGACGGAAACTCGTCGGAATGACACGGCTTGATGTCGCAACCCTTGTTGCCGGCAATCTCGGCGATCATCTTCGTGAAGTCATACCACGAGCAGACCCCTTCGTTGGAGTAATGATACACCCCCGGATGGTCGCGGAAAGTGCGGTCCGTGATTATCTTCACGATAAGGTCAGCCAAGTCCTGCGCGTAGGTCGGAGTGCCCACCTGGTCGAACACCACCTTCAGCTCCGGCTTCGTGGAGGTAAGGTTGAGCATCGTCTTCACGAAGTTCTTACCAAACTCCGAATAAAGCCATGCCGTGCGGAAGATAAGCGCGTTGGCGCCCGACTCAGCCACAGCCTGCTCGCCATGAAGCTTCGTGACACCGTACACACCGGTCGGATTCACAGGCTCCTCCTCCGTACGCGGAGTGTTGCCGAGCGAACCGCCGAACACATAGTCGGTGGAGATCTGAATAAACGTAACGCCATACTTCTTGCAGGTATCGGCAAGATTACGCACCGCCTCCGCGTTCAGCTTCTCCGCAAATTCCTGCTGTTCCTCTGCTTTTTCCACATTAGTATAGGCAGCGCAGTTCACCACCACATCAAAGTTGTTACACTTGATACAGAGGTCCACTGCCTCCCTGTCGGTGATGTCAAGATCCTCGACATCGGTGAATATATATTCATCTTTCGAGCCCTCCGCAGCCCGGCGTATGCAATTGCCGAGCTGACCGTTGGCTCCTGTTACAAGTATTCTCATTTCGTTGGGTTTATGATTGAGAGTTGAGAATCGGGAATTTAAAAACTGAATGGTGTATCAAAATCCTTCAGCAAAGGATGGTTCTTATCCTTCTCGGAGAGGATGGCCTCCTTTATATCTATGCCCCAGTCGATGCCGAGCGACTCATCAAGGATCGAGATACCGCCGTCAGCCTGAGGAGCATAATAATTGTCACATTTATACTGGAAAACGGCCACGTCGCTCAGCACCGCGAAACCGTGGGCGAAGCCACGGGGCACGAAAAACTGGCGATGGTTCTCCTCAGTGAGCAGACAAGAAACATACTTCCCATATGTAGGGGAACCCTTGCGGATATCCACCGCCACGTCGAGCACCTCACCACGCACGCAACGCACGAGCTTAGCCTGAGTGTGGGGAGGACGCTGGAAATGAAGTCCGCGCATCACACCGCGTGTTGAACACGACTCATTGTCCTGCACGAAATCCACCGGAGCCACCAGACGGTCGAACACCTCCTTGTTATAACTCTCGAAAAAATAGCCGCGTGCATCCTTGAACACTCTCGGCTCAAGGATAAGCACGCCCTCTATGTCAGTCTTGATTACATTCATCTTATTTAGTCGAAATTCTGCAGATGTGCCTCATCTGCAATCTTCATGAGATACTTGCCATATTGGTTCTTGAGCATCGGCTTGGCCAGCTCACGGAGCTTGTCGGCTGTAATCCAACCGTTACTGTAGGCGATACCCTCCAGACAGGCAATCTTCAGACCCTGACGCTTCTCGAGCACCTCCACATAGATGGATGCCTCCGCGAGAGAGTCATGAGTGCCAGTGTCGAGCCATGCGAAGCCACGCGGAAGAGTCTGCACCTTCAGCTCCCCATCCTTCAGGAACTCCTGGTTGACGGTTGTGATCTCCAGCTCGCCACGCGCCGAGGGCTTGATATGGGCGGCCACGTCCACCACCTTGTTCGGGTAGAAATAGAGGCCCACCACAGCATAGTTAGATTTCGGATGCTCCGGTTTCTCTTCGATAGAGAGACAGTTACCCTTCTCGTCAAACTCAGCCACGCCATAGCGTTCCGGGTCGTCGACCCAATAACCGAACACAGTAGCCTTACCCTCCTTCTCGGCAGTCTTCACCGACTCCTTGAGCACGCCCGAGAATCCGGCGCCATGGAAGATATTATCGCCCAGCACGAGGCAAGCCGAGTCATCGCCAATGAAATCCTTACCGATGATGAACGCCTGTGCCAGCCCGTCGGGAGAGGGTTGTTCGGCATAGGAGAAGTTCACGCCATAGTCAGAGCCGTCGCCGAGCAGACGTTTGAAACCCGGGAGATCCTGAGGTGTAGAGATGATAAGGATATCGCGGATGCCGGCGAGCATCAGTGTAGATATCGGGTAATACACCATTGGTTTGTCATAGATAGGGAGCATCTGTTTGCTCACACCCTTGGTGATCGGATAAAGGCGAGTTCCGGAACCGCCTGCAAGAACAATACCTTTCATAAGCTATATATTTAAGCAGCACATTAATAAAATTCCATATACAAAAACCATCCCCTCCCCCATCAGTTACTCCGTCACCCCATATTGATCAATTCGTTCGGAAGCGATATTGAAAGAATCGAATATGGGACCTATCTCATGACCTAAATCCTCATACCTATATCTGCCATCTACGGTTGGGAAAGCAAGATAGAAAATAGTTGTCGGCAACACACCCTGTCGCTCAGAGATAGACCTGAAAGCCGCCACCATATCCGGGCTATGGGTTGAAATCAAGATCTTCGCACCGATATGTTTATTTATCAATATCAAAATACGGGCGTATTCCACAATCCATTGAGGATGCAGATGGGCTTCCGGCTCATCAATTATCACTACCGAGTCCTTGGATATCCAGCCATTTTCCAACAGCCGCAATATATGAGAGAAAGAGATAATTCCGGTAGCGGCCCCTCTCAAGAGGATATTCAAGCCATCCTGACGCACATAATGAAGTTCATCCTGATCCAAATACATTCCCGATCCCCGGTCTTCAAGCACCACATCACCATCGATGATTTTTTTCACACTTGTAGCGATAGCACCGCTATATCGGTTTGCAGGAGCATTGACATTTTTTATATATTCCCTTAACTCAGATTTTCCCGCACCATATAAAGGCTCCACAAGACTCTGTGTCTCGATATATAGCGACTCTCTCAGATTCAACGGCTGTAGGAAATTGGTTTTGTCAAGCAGCTCCACACCATCCTCCTTCAGAGAGATGTCTATATTAAAGTCATCTATCGAGAGATCAATCTCATGAGCCAGAACATCGTTAAAGTTCTGAATTGAGCGAGTGTTAAGGTAATCCTGAAGTCTTCTCCGTATATCATCCGACTGGAGGGTAACCTTATCATTCAATCTTTTATAGAAATCCTGAATAGATTCTCCGGCCACAACGTCAAGGCCATACATATTGCATAAACGGGGATAATTATACTCCCACTCTTCCGGAGACAGATTCTCCTTCAATAACGACATTGTGTTATCCAATAAGCTCTCAATATACCCGGGCATCCCGTCGGGATTGTTCGAAGTGGGAAATGCGGGGATGATCTTCCCACCGGCACTACGGGTCTTTGGTGACACAGAAATGATTCTTTTGACACTTTGTATCACCTCCCCGTACTCTGTCAAAGCCTCCGAAGTAAGTATATATTCATAGTTGTTGAGCGTCTTCACCACTCTATGAAACCATCGGGCTACAGTTGACTTACCGGAACCATTAAGACCGGCAAGCACGGTAATACCTTCGATCCTGATTTTGGCCTCCTGTATGGCATGGTAATTCTTGATGGTAAAAATGTAGGCACTCATAAATATGGTTTTATTGGAATAACAAAGTTAATCATTCATTCTCAGATTGCAAAAACTTTTCCAGAAAATCCCAATCAAATTCCAACGAGAGCAAATCCCGATCATCCGTATCTCCAAGTCTCTCTCTCAAATTTTTAAAATATTGAGCCAACGCCCCTAAAATATGTTCATACTCTTGCCTATTCCCCCTCACAGCATAATCATCGGCCAATCTACGCCAGTATTTAAATTGGCTGTCCACACCATCAATATCAGAGTCGTCAGGGAAAGACCCTACAATATCTTCCACACTATTAACAGGATTATAGGGGATATTGGCGGCCAACAATATGAATTCCTCCAAGTCTTTCACAGAAAAGCACTTCCAATCCTTATATATCTGTTTTCCGGAGCCTTTCTTCCACATTTGGAACTTACTCTTCTTAACAGCCACACATACGTCAGGATATACGAATATCTTGACAGGATCTATGGTTGCACGTTCAATATGAGAGAGAGTTCCATCTACTTTAAGTTTCAAATCATCCCGATCATCTTGTGCAACTTTTGAATTGAGCTTCAATTCCACCATAATCCAGCGGTGATTGGAGAACTTGCGGGTAACAGCATCGTAGTTTCCAACACTCATCAGAGCATCCATCGAATGGCTTCGGTTGCCACCCAAAGCGACAACCACATAATCCATATCGATACAAAGCATCTCAAGGAACTCCGGAGTAAATCCGAAGGATTGTCCCGGAGAGTCTTTATGTATAACCGATTCAAAGGTCTTACAAAATTCTCTGACTCTATTATCCGGGATATTTCGGAAAGCCAAGGTCTCGCATGGATTTATCGGAGCTAAATAGACATATGGATAGTAATTGGAAGCCATAACAAGAATAAACTATGATACCGGGTTTCAAAATTACTAAAAAACTCCAAAACCATCAATAAAATTGCCTTGGGATTCACTTGTCTGTCGAAAACACCGCATTAAAAGTCAGGGGTGCTCTTACATTTACACTGCATTTACCACCGGGAGATATGAAGAGTGCAGCCCCGTCCATACGTCTGGACTTCCCGCATCACCGAATCATAATAGTTCTTTGATGTGTCCATAAGCGTTGGTGTTGGTTACGGACGCAAAATTACTTTTTCCTATGTATAATGCCCTACGAAAAGTGAATGGCTTACATAATTAAAACTTTCATTTTATGTACCATGACTCCTTAACTACCGGTATAGGAACAGAATGTTCTAATGTAGCATAAGGAAGAAGGAAATTTGTCAATGCTCTCAAAGCATTTTTCTGCCAAACCGCCTTGTCTTTTCTAACGACAGTTCTGGGATCCAGATCAGGAGCAATTTCAACCTGACAATGCCAAAAATTAGATACTGTCGGTCTATGCTTAACTAAAACTTTATACCTTACTTCATATGAAGTATTCTTATTAAAAATCGACTTCAGCTTATCCAATTTTGGCACAATGGCCTCCTCTGTCTTCTGGAACTCTTTATAATCTGGAAATTTTCGTTCGGAAGGAAAACACTTATTATGGATACTACTAATTGTCAAATATAGTCCTGAAGCTTCAGAATCATAATGATAATTTCCATTAAAATCTTTGAACTCAGGCCAATCACGATTATCGGAGGGTATAAAATTCACATACCAGGGCAAAAATTTTCCACCCAATAAATTTACAGACATTTCTGTAAGATTAGCCCCAAATACCTCCGGGGTTAGAACTCCATCCGTATCACCATATTTAATTCTGCGCTGTAAAATAAGTCCATGAGAAGGCGCACACAAGTCCTCATCATCAATATAATTCACATATGACGGCTGGGGCAAAATTGTATAAGGATAGGTTAATTCTTCATCCATTTTCTTCGGAATAATAAGAGTTAACTGATTCGACAATCTCATTGACGGTCATCTTGCCTTGAAAAGCAATATTTCCTTCCAACCAGACGTTAACATATCCTCCCTCTTCAAACTCGTCAGTATATTGGGAGAGTGTTATTCTTATATTACCTTTCAGATAAAGGTCAAAAAAATATCCTTGCGTCGACTGCATATAGCGTACGGATGAAGGAGACTCTAACGGCAAGGTACCCAATATATTATGAATCCGATGAAATTCCTTCGTAACATAGGGTTCGCTTTTCCATACGATTTTAATACGGAATAATTCCCCACAATTAGGTTTTAATGTATATTTGTGTAATGTAGGTTCAACGGGTATATATTTTAAGCTGACGCTCCCCGGCATAGATGATGCCGATTCAGCCACCCGATTGTTATAAGTAGTATTCTTTAAAGAAGCCAGATCGTGAGCTGGAGCAATTTTTTGAGTTCTCATATATTATCCCTCCATTGATTTAAGAACATCCTTTGAGACACCTTCAGTAAAAGCAATATATAGCTTATCATTCATCTGGCCGGTAACCAGTGGAAGATCATTACTTCCAGAAATCACCTCATTATGTACATCTATATCATACACCGCGGTCAAATCCAGAATATACCTTGCAGGTTGATTCTCCGGAACTCCTTCCTTCGAAATAAAGCCACATATAGTTTCAATATCCACATCTTCAGAATTAGACTTAATTAGATATAATAGAGTCGTTGCGTCCTTAAAGAAATATGTATTATTCCAATTTGACAGAACTTCCTCTGAAAATATCGAAATTGCGTTTTCCCCTAATTCATCATATGATTTTAAATCAACCGGGATAATATTAACTTTATTAAGTGTGATGGAATTGAAATTTCTACCCACTGAATTTAAAAAGGATTCTATTATTAGAATCATAGGAAGAAGAGACTCCGCATAACACTTATATGCACGATGTGATAAGGTAACTTCAATAGAGTCTATCTTCAATGTCCAACTTACCGAATCCTCTTCATTATTAAAGTAAATTGGTCGAGTGTTCAATATTGAAAGTCTATCAACAGGGAGCTCTAATCCAAAATGAGAACTAAAGAATTGGTCTAAATCCTCATAACAATCTTGGTCCATCTCCGGAAAAGAAACGGAAATACTGACGCTATTCAGATATGTCAAGGGAAAGACTTTATTCATAATTACGATATAGTGCTACCAATTTCGACACAAAGTTAAATAAAAATTTTAAATC
>CAMWZE010000032.1 GCA_947178685.1 uncultured Porphyromonadaceae bacterium | reverse complement strand
ATCCCAACGGACGTCTCACTGTGCTCGACCTTGTGAAGAACGCTTGCAAGGAGCGCATCTATCCTGTAGGTCGTCTTGACCGCAACACCACCGGCGTGCTCCTTCTCACCAACGACGGTGATCTCGCCTCCAAGCTCACTCACCCCAAGTTTGTGAAGAAGAAGATCTACCACGTCTGGACCGACAAGGATATCTCCGAGGAGGATATGCAGCGCATAGCCGACGGCATCACTCTCGACGATGGTGAGATCCATGCCGACGCTATCAGCTATGTGAGCGAGACCGACCGCAACCAGGCCGGCATCGAGATCCACAGCGGCCGCAACCGTATCGTGCGCCGTATATTCGAGAGCCTCGGCTACCGTGTCACCAAGCTTGACCGTGTATACTTCGCCGGACTCACCAAGAAGAATCTCCCCAGAGGTCGCTGGCGCTACCTCACTCAGGAGGAGGTGAACTTCCTCCGCATGGGTTCATTTGAATAATCAATAAAGAGAAGCTGTTTTTCATTAGTCATGGATACAGAAATCAGAAGAAAGACAATCGCCACACTCCTTGCCGAGGCCCCCGGGCTCGTCGGCAAGAGAGTTGACGTAAAAGGATGGGTGCGCACCCGCCGTGGCAACAAGAACGTGCAGTTTGTGGCTCTCAACGACGGAAGCACCATCAATAATCTGCAGATCGTGTTCGACCTCTCCAAATTCTCGGAGGAGGAGCTGAAACCGATCACAACCGGCTCAAGCATCCATGTGCAGGGTGAGCTGGTAGCCTCTCAAGGCAAGGGACAGACTGTGGAGGTGCAGGCCGAGGAACTTGAGATCTACGGCACCGCACCGAGCGACTATCCTCTCCAGAAGAAGGGTCACACTCTCGAGTTCCTTCGTGAGAAGGCTCATCTGCGTCCGCGCACCAACACGTTCGGCGCAGTGCTCCGCATACGCCATGCCTTGGCCTATGCCGTACACAAATTTTTTAACGACAAGGGTTTCTATTACTTCAATTCACCGCTTATCACGGCTTCGGATGCCGAGGGTGCGGGTGCACAGTTCCAGGTGACAACCCTTCCGCTCGACGAGCTTCCCAAGACTGAAGACGGGAAGGTGGACTATTCCGAGGATTTCTTCGGAAAGATGGCCTGCCTCACAGTGTCGGGTCAGCTTGAGGGTGAGCTCGGCGCCACTGCGCTCGGTCTTATCTATACCTTCGGGCCCACATTCCGTGCGGAAAACTCCAATACCCCGCGCCACCTCTCCGAGTTCTGGATGATAGAGCCTGAGATGGCTTTCTATGAGATTGAAGACAATATGGAGCTGGCCGAGGAGTTTATCAAATATTGCATCAACTATGCTCTTGAACATTGCAAGGATGATATCCAATTCCTCAACGACCACTTCGACAAGGAGCTTATAGAGCGTCTGAACTTCGTGGTGAGCAACGACTTCGTGCGTCTTCCCTACACCGAGGGTGTGAAGATTCTCGAGGAGAGCGGCAAGAAGTTCGAGTTCCCCGTGTTCTGGGGCGCCGATCTCGCCTCCGAGCATGAGCGTTTCCTTGTGGAGGAGCATTTCAAGAAGCCGGTCATCCTTACCGACTATCCCAAGGAGATCAAGGCGTTCTATATGAAGCTCAACGACGACGGCAAGACCGTACGCGCCATGGACGTGCTCTTCCCCAAGATCGGCGAGATCATCGGCGGCAGCCAGAGAGAGGAGAACTATGAGAAGCTTCAGGGACGTATGAAGGAACTCGGCCTTGAGGGAATGGATTGGTATCTCGACACCCGTAAATATGGAACGGTGCCACACAGCGGCTTCGGTCTCGGTTTCGAGCGTCTTGTGCTCTTCGTGACCGGTATGCAGAATATACGCGATGTCATACCCTTCCCCCGATACCCGAAGAACTGTGAATATTAACCGTCATATCCGCGAATCACGTATCAGCGCCATGGCAATAATCGTTGCCATGGCGCTGTCATGGCTTTGTCTCGGGGTGTCGGCCCAGACCTCCGATCGTCTTAATACGCCGGTGCCGGCTCCGGCTCCTGTTGCTTCCGCCGAAGGTGGAGAAGCTCCCACCGACTCCGTGCCCTCGGCCCCGAAAGCCGAGGAGGGCCTCACCGTAAGCCTGCTCACATGCAGTCCCGGTCCGGAGATTTATGAGCTTTACGGCCATGAGGCCATCCGCGTAAAAGGGGAGGGGAGAGACTCCGTATGGAATTTCGGCGTCTTCAACTTCAAGGAGCCCAACTTCGTCTATCGTTTCGTGAAAGGTGAGACCGACTATCTCTGTGTGGGCTATCCTACGGAATGGTTCCTTCCCGAATATGAGCAGAGAGGTTCGAGGGTGGTGGAGCAGGAGCTGAATCTTAACGATGCGGAGGCACGCCGTCTGCTCAAGATGCTTCAGACCAACGCTCTTCCGCAGAATCGTAAGTATCGCTACAATTATGTGAAAGATAACTGCGCCACACGCATATGGCGCATGATGGAGAATGCCGCTGACAGTAAGGTGGTGTATCCCGATAGCGTGCGTTACGGCACTTACCGCAACGAGATGCGTGCCTACAACCGCAACTATCCCTGGTATCAGTTTGGCATTGACCTCGCTTTGGGTGTCGACATAGATTCCGCCATCAATGCGAAGGATGAGATGTTTGTGCCTGTGGAGATGGAGCGGATGATCGGCGGGGCACATTTCGCCGACGGACGCCCCGTGGTTAAGGCCACCAATATCCTGGTGGAGGGTGTGCCCGACGCGACTCTTTCTCCCACCCACTGGTGGGCCGGTCCTCTCTTCTGGTGTATCGTGATGTCGGTGCTATTAGTGATCACCGGTATATCCGATCTTGTGCGCAAGCGCGTCACCCGTTGGATCTATTCCTTGTGGTTCCTTATTTTGGGTCTGGCCGGGTGTGTCGTCACCTTCCTTGTGTTCGTGTCGGAGCACGAGGCCACCACATTTAATATACTCATCCTGTGGCTCAATCCTCTGCAGTTGATAATGGCTTTCACCGTGTGGAAACAGAAGCGCAGGGGAGTGCCCCGTGAGATGGCTCATTATAATGTAGCGGCGTTGCTCGTTTTGCTTGTGATGCTCCCGTTCCAGGTGCAGCAGGTGAATATCGCGGCCATCCCTCTGATCGGAGCCACATGGTTCTTATCTTTATGTTATGCAATAATCGCGCGTAAAGATAGTTATAACTATTATAGGTCCAGAGGATCGTTCAAGACCCGTCTGCCCTGAAACAACATCTCTCCTGAACCAACAGAATAAAGAATGAATCGTCTACTGACATCGGTGATCTGCGGTCTGGTGGGCATCAACACGATGCTTGCCGCCGATCCTGCGCGCCCCAAGCTCGTGGTGGGGATCGTGGTAGACCAGCTGCGCACCGATTACATAGAATATCTCCAGAATCTCTTTGGCGAGAAGGGCTTCAAGAAACTCATGAAAGAGGGAGCCTTCCTCCGTAATGTAGACTATAAGGTGGCCTCACTCGACAAGGCGAGCGGCACGGCTATGGTCTATACCGGTGCATACCCGCGACAGACGGGTGTGGCCGCCGCCACTGTCTACGATCCGGAGGTGCGCCGTATGGTTCCGGCCCTGCAAGACCCGAAGACCATAGGCAACTTCACCGACGAGACCCTCTCGCCCACCGCCCTGCGACTCTCCACCATAAGCGATGAGATTGCAATCGACGGAGTCGGGATCGGCGCGGTATATTCCATCGCCCCCGATGCACAGCAGTCTATCATCATGGCGGGTCATGCCGGCACCTCCGCATTCTGGATTAACGACAACACCGGGCGGTGGGCAACCACTACATATTATCGCGAGACTCCGAAGCCGGTGACCCAGCGAAACTACGATCAGCCGCTTTCCTCACGTCTCGACACTATGCAGTGGCGTCCGGCACTTCCGATATCCCGCTATCCCGGATTGCCCGCACAAAAAAGGATGTATGATTTCAAGCATACATTCTCCATGGCCGACAGAAATGTCTACCGGCAGTATGCCTCCTCTCCACTGGTCAACACAGAGGTGACCGATGTGGCGATCTCCTATCTGAAAGATCTCAAGACGGGGCAGAAGAGCGATGCCATCGACATGCTCAATATAGCCTATACGGCCGCCCCCTTCAAGTCGGTGAGGGACGGTGATTTCCGTCTCGAACTTGAAGACAGCTATATACGTCTTGACGGTCAGCTCTCAAGGCTTTTCGACGCCATTGACAAATATGTGGGTCTCGACCATACGTTCGTCTATGTAACATCAACCGGCTATTACGATGATGCGGTTGTCGACGACCCGAAATACCGTATACCAACGGGAGAATTCTCCGTGAAAAGGGCACTCTCCCTGCTTAATTCTTATCTCACCGCCAAGTATGGCAACGGCAGTTATGTCGACACCTATAGCCGCGGACACATCTATCTTGACCATAAGGAGATAGAGAGTAAGCAGCTCAACCTTACCGAGGTGGCTCAGGAGGCCCGTGATTTCCTTGTGAGGATGAGCGGCGTGAGCGATGCCTACACCATGGCCGACATCATGAGCTCAGCCCTCCCGGGCATGGAGGCTTTGCGTCTCGGCACAGATCCGAAGACGGGTGGTGATGTGGTGCTCGACTTCAACTCCGGCTGGCGTGTGAACGATGATACACGCTTCCCCAACGAGGTGCAGGTGGTGCGCTCCTCCATGGTGCTCAGTCCCGCCTTCTTCATGGGTTCGGGTGTGAAGCCACAGACAATTTCCACTCCGGTGGATGCCACAGCGATTGCGCCAACAGTGACGCAGACGCTGAGAATCAGGGCTCCCAGCGGCGCAGTTTCGAAGCCGATAGCACTCGAGTAAATGCAGAATTTAGGAATTAAAAATTAAAAAAATCTGAATCCATGGGATTTAACAAAATACTTAAGAAAATATTCGGCGATCAGAGCGAGCGCGCTGTGCGCCCTCTCTGGCAACGCCTCAATAACGAGATCAACCCTATAAGCGAGCAGATCAAGGATATCAGCAATGACGAGCTCCGCGGACGTATCGACGCGATACGCAATAATATCCGTAAGGAGAGTCAGGAATATAAAGATCAGATGGCTGAGATCCGTAAGGAGATCGAAACTCTCGACTATGACAAACGTGAGCCTTATTGGAAGCGTATCGACGACCTTAAGGAGGAGATGTTCAAGATGTATGCACATCGTCTCGATGAGGCTCTCCCCGAGGTGTTCGCAGTGGTGAAGGAGACTGCCCGTCGTTTCGCCAACAACGAGACAATCGAAGTGACCGCCACAGATGCCGACCGCGCACTCGCTGTGGCCGGGAAGGATTACGTAACCATCGACGGTGACAAAGCTATCTATAAGAACAGTTGGGTGGCCGGTGGCAACCTTATGACCTGGGATATGGTGCACTACGACGTGCAGCTCATAGGCGGCATGGTGCTCCACGGTATACTCCAGGGCGACAAAGCCTCCAACAATATCGCGGAGATGGCCACCGGTGAGGGTAAGACTCTCGTGGCAACCCTTCCCGTGTTCCTCAACGCCCTCACAGGCGAGGGTGTGCATGTGGTGACTGTCAACGATTATCTTGCGAAACGTGACTCCGAATGGATGGGTCCTCTCTATCAGTTCCACGGCCTTACCGTAGACTGTATCGACAAGACAGAGCCCAACTCCGAGGAGCGCAGACGCGCATATCGTTCCGACATCACTTTCGGTACGAACAATGAGTTCGGTTTCGACTATCTGCGTGACAATATGGCCACCCAGATCGACGACCTCGTGCAGCGCGACGAGCATTACTATGCCATCGTCGATGAGGTCGACTCCGTGCTTATCGACGATGCCCGTACTCCGTTGATTATATCCGGTCCGGTGCCCAAGGGTGACGACCAGATGTTCAACGAGTTCAAGCCGAACGTAGAGAAGGTGGTGATGGCACAGCGCAAGCTTGTGCAGCAGCTCCTCCTTGAAGCTAAGGATAAGATCAGCGCGGCAATGAGCGGTGATCCCGCAAGAATTGCCAAATTCGATAAGAAAGAGGAGGGTAAGAAACCCCTTACCGCCGACCAGCTTCTCGAGGAGGGCGGTCTCTCTCTTTTCCGTGCCTACAAGGGCTTGCCCAAGCATAACCCCCTCATCCGTTATCTCAGCGAGGAGGGTATAAAGCAGCTCCTTCTCAAGGTGGAGGCCAAGTATATGGCCGACAACAACCGTGAGATGCCTATTGCCGTGGAACCCCTATTCTTCGTGATCGACGAGAAGAACCATAGCATCGAACTTACCGACAAGGGTATTGAGGTGCTCACCGGCACAACCCAGGATCCCGACTTCTTCATACTCCCCGATATCGCCGCCCAGCTCTCTGCCGTAGAGAATGAGGAGGGCACGAAGGAGGAGCATCAGGAGAAGAAGGATGCACTCCTGCAGAACTACTCTATCAAGGCTGAGCGAGTACACACCGTCAATCAGCTTCTCAAGGCTTACACACTCTTCGAGAAGGATGTGGAATATGTGCTCGACGACAACAAGATCAAGATCGTAGATGAGCAGACAGGCCGTATCATGGAGGGCCGACGCTACAGCGACGGTCTGCATCAGGCCATCGAGGCTAAGGAGGGTGTGAAGGTTGAGGCCGCCACCCAGACCTACGCCACCATCACACTGCAGAACTATTTCCGTATGTACCGCAAGCTCGCCGGCATGACCGGTACGGCTATGACGGAGGCCGGTGAGTTCTACGATATCTATAAACTTGAGGTTACGGAGATCCCGACCAACCGTCCCGTGCTCCGCAACGACCAGAACGACCGTGTATACCGCACGAAGAAGGAGAAATATGCAGCGGTTATCCAGGAGGTGGAGGATATGGTGAAGGCCGGACGCCCCGTGCTCGTAGGTACCACCTCGGTAGAGATCTCCGAGCTCCTCTCAAAGATGCTCTATCTGCGTAAGATACCCCATCAGGTGCTCAACGCCAAGCTCCACCAGAAGGAGGCCGACATCGTGGCACAGGCCGGCAAGACAGGCACAGTCACAATCGCTACCAACATGGCCGGTCGAGGCACCGACATCAAGCTTCCGAAAGAGGTGAAGGATGCGGGTGGCCTTGCCATCATCGGCACCGAACGTCATGAGAGCCGCCGTGTCGACCGCCAGCTCCGCGGTCGTGCGGGTCGTCAGGGCGACCCGGGTTCATCAGTGTTCTTCGTATCTTTTGAAGACACTGTGATGCGTCTCTTCGCCAACGAGCGTATCGTGAAGACCCTCGACCGTCTCGGTTTCCAGGAGGGCGACATGATCGAGAGCAAGATGGTGACCAAGTCTATCGAGAACGCACAGAAACGTGTTGAGGAGAACAACTTCGGCATCCGTAAGCGTCTTGTGGAATATGACGATGTCATGAACGCCCAGCGCAAGGGTGTATACGGTCGTCGTCAGAACGCCCTCAAGGGTGAGCGTATAGGCAGCGACATCGCCAACATGATCTATGAGATTGCACAGGAGCTCGCCTGCCGTCGCTATGACGGCGGTTTCAGTGAGTTTGATGAGGAGGTGCGCAAGACCTTCGCCATGGAGGTGCCCTTCACTGAGGAGGAGTTCAACAAGCTTGATCCCGATCAGCTCACCGAGAGCCTTGCCGAGGCTGCGATGCAGACCTACAACCGCAACAAGCAGAAGATGGCCGAGGGTGCCATGCCCTATATAAAGGAATTTGTGGAGGAGCGTGGAGCCACCGGACTAATCGGAGTGCCTGTCACCGACGGCCGCCGTATGTTCAATATCCGTGCCGATATCACCGAAGCTTACGAAAACGGTTGCAAGCCCCTCACCAAGGCTTGGGAGAAAGCAGTGTTGCTCTCCAGCATCGACAGCGCATGGCAGGAGCAGCTCCGCGAGATGGATGAGCTCCGTAAATCGGTGCAGAACGCATCTTACGAGCAGAAGGATCCCCTCGTGATCTATAAGCTCGAGGCTTACGAGCTTTGGAAAAAGATGCTCTGGGAGATGAACTCCAAGGCAGTGGCCACACTCATGAGAGGTCGTCTCGCCGTGCCCGACTATGCCGAGGCCAAGGCCCGCGAGGCAGCGGAGCGTGAGGCTCGCGAACAGCATCGTCAGGTGGAGGCACAGCGTCGTGCCGCCGCTCAGCAGCAGGAGATCCGTCGCGAGTATACCACTTCCACCACGGGTTTGCCGAATCCTTATGCCAACTACAGCACCACCCGTGATACCTATCCCGGGGAATCGGCACAGAGAGAGGCTGCCCAGAATGCCGGTCAGTCATCACAGCCCGTGCAGCCGGCGAAAGCAGATCCAAGGATAGGCCGTAATGATCCCTGCCCCTGCGGTAGTGGCAAGAAATATAAGAACTGCCACGGTCGCGATCTTTGATCAGCGACAAGATTTATAAGTCGACTGGAGGATGTGTCAGAATTCTGACACATCCTCCTTTGTATTCATGACATCACGTTTTTTTATAACATCGCGTGTATTTATGGCCTGGCAGGGTAACCGCATTTGGAAAAAACAAAAAAATTGGCAGGTTTTATAACGGTCGATGTAGAACCAATCAAGGTTTGGAAATGTTTAAAATTCATATCGTGCAATAAAGATTGATTCCCCTATATGAGAAATTCCACAAAACTCCTGCTCACATTCGCTCTTGGAGTGGTTGCCGCAGTTCCGGCAAGATCCCAGGGTCCGGCCGCCGACATCTCGTCGGCCGATCGTCAGGCTGCTTTGGCTAAAGCGTCAGAGCGTCAGGACTCCTCGATGTCTACATCCATGAGGCCTGACACCGAGGTGCCATGCACTTCGAAGTATCTCCGTGACCCTATGCCGGAGAGCTGGCAGATGACCCCCGAGAACACACAGAATCTCCCCACCGACGACGAGTGGTGGCACACGTTCTACGACACCATGCTCGACAGCCTTATCGCCAAGACCGTAGCCAACAATTTCGATGTGTCGGCAGCCATAAAGCGTATCGATATGGCCCGCAATATGGTGAAGGAGGCTCAGTCAGGGTATTTCCCTACAATCTCCCTTGCGGGTGGATGGCAGCAGGTGGGCACCAGCGGAGCGTTGCAGACTCCCGTGGCCAAGTCGTCGACATCCTCCTCATTCTCCTTAGGGGCCAATATGAACTGGGAGATAGATGTGTTCGGCCGGGTGCGGGCCAATGCCAATGCCCAGAAGGCAGGCTTAAACATAGCGCGGGCCGATTATAACGCGGTGATGGTGAGTATCTGCGCGAAAGTGGCCACTGCATATATGGAACTTCGTACCGCACAGAAGCAACTTTCGGTCAACCGTGCCCACATCTCTTCACAGGAGAAAGTGGTCAAGATAACCGAGTCGCGGTTTGAGGCGGAGCTTGCCGATATGCTCGATGTGACGCAGGCACGTACGGTGCTCTATAATACTCAGTCTACACTTCCCGGACTACAGGCGAAGATACGCACGCTGATCAACACACTCTCCATACTTGTGGGTGAATATCCGGGAGCCTTGGCCAACGACCTTGCGGTAGAGACACCGTTGCCCGGTTATAACATAGCGGTAGACACGGGAGTGCCCGCCGACATATTGCGTCGTCGCCCCGACATTCAGCAGGCTGAGATGAACCCTGGCTCAATATGCGGCACAGGTGGGAATCGCCAAGAAGGATTTCCTCCCGACACTGAGTCTCACCGGCTCAATCGGTACCGAGGCCCACGACGCCGGCAATCTGTTAGGTGCCCATTCCCTCTCTTAATCCATAGCTCCTCAGGTTTCATGGACACTCTGCGACGGAATGGCCAGAAATTATAAGGTGGCCGAGGCGAAGCTTCAGATGGAAGC
>CAMWZE010000031.1 GCA_947178685.1 uncultured Porphyromonadaceae bacterium | reverse complement strand
TGCCTGGGAGGCATTCACCTACCTCAACAACTACGGCTATGAGGAGGATGACAACGCAATCTTCGCAGAGCCTATCCTCGGTGATGAGCAGGAACTTAAAAAAGATGAGGGTTGCCGCCAGTATATCCGCGACTTCGACGGCGACGGCTACAATGATATCTTCTATAACAACGGTGACAACCGCATCTTCATCTGCTACGGCAGCAAGAGCGGCAAGTTCACTCAGGTTCGTTACGACGAAGACCATAATATGCCCCTTATCTCCGATGATAAGTTTGCTTGTGTAGGCGACTTCAACGGTAACGGTATGACAGATATCTTCCACACCGGCTACGGCACACGCGACCGTCTCTACTACAACGACGCTACTGCTCCTGAGGCTCCCGCAGCTCCCGAGAATGTGACTGTAGACTACGAGAACGGTGTGATCACAATCAGCTGGGATTATGACACTGATGCTGCCGCCGCTGATGGTCTTGCTTACAACGTATATGTAAAGAGCGCCAATGGTACATACTCACTCCTTCCCGCCGACACTGAGACCGGTTTCATCAAAGTTGGCGAAGGCAAGCATGTAGCACTCCGTCCTAACGTTACAAGCTACACCATCAAGAGCGCAGCTGCTCCTGCTGAGGTAGGTGTTCAGGCTATCAGCCTCCTCAACGAGACTTACAGTGCCTTCGCCAAGACTTCCTTCTCTGCAGTAGAAGCTATCGAGGTCGCTGCAACTCTCAAGGTGCAGGTATCAGCAGAGGGTATCCTCGTAGCCGGCAACGGTGAGAAAGTAGCTGTTTACGACACAATGGGCCGCAAGGTTGCACAGGGTGTAGCCGGTGAGGCTATCAACTTCGCTGAGCGTGGCATCTTCATGGTGAAGTCTGCTGCAGGAAGCGCCAAGGTGGTTAAATAATCCACGTTGCCAAGTTAACCTTCACGCTCATTACTTCATTTCAATGCTCATTACTTTCTTCGTGAAGTAATCGACCTGCGGAATCTGCCGAGGCCACGAAGAAAATCGAATTGATACAGGTCCGGATTTATCCGGAATGATTAAGGTAAAAAGATTGTTCATAAGATAAGGTTATATAAATTTTACGTTATAGGTTAACGTATGAAGGGGCCCCGCAAAGGCCCCTTCTTTTTATATCCGCTTCCTCCGTGTAATCACCATCGATTAGAATGAAAAATACCCTGATTTTTTCAAAAAAAGGGCGTTTTTACGAATTTCTTTCATTTATTTGCGGAAAAATAGTAAAAATGGAGCGCATATTAGGATAACTTTGCAGTCGGAAACCAACCAAAAAAACTCGCAATTACGAAATCTTAACAACTCAAAATATCATGAACCGATCGTTCGCAAAATTTCTTCTCCTTACATCCGCACTTCTCTCCGGATCACTGCTCCAGGCCAAAGACGCAATCGAGAGCGGCGACTGGAAAGTGACACTCTCCGACGACACCCACAAGCTTAACATCACCCACCGGGGAAAGGTGATCCTTAAGGAGGCATATTCAAAACTAACCTTCAATTTTGAGGGAGACTCCACCACATTCACCATCGTCTCGGGCGATGCCGTGCCCACCATGGAGATTCAGAGTGTGGATGATGAATTCGGTGCAGGACGTTCGCTCGCAATCACAACCGCGAAGGATGGCGGTGTGATGACACAGCGTCTCAATTTCTACGATAACCATCCATATATAATAACCTCCGTAGAGGTAAGCGGCGCCAACGGTGAGATTGTCCAAAGCAACGATATGACAGCTCTCGCCACCGACTCACGCACAAATCCATTCAACGGGTCGAACAACCGCTTTATCGAAGTGCCCTACGACAACGACGGCCACGGCCGCTACCACAATACCCAGATCTCAACCGATGGACTTATGTCGAATGAAGTGACCGCCATCTACGATGCGGAATCACGTCGTGGACTTGTGGCCGGCTCTGTCGATCATGACAAATGGAAAAGCGGCGTCATATTCTACAGTTATGGCAAAGGCTACGGTCTGGAGCATCTTTCCCTATTCTCCGGCAAAGCCGACTGGAGCACCCGCGATGTGGCTCCTCACGGCAAGGTGAAGGGAGCCACCGTGACATCTGCACGATTCATGTTCGGAATTTTCGATGATTGGCGCGAGGGTCTCGAGACATATGCCGACGCCAACACCATGGTGGTGCCACCGCTCGAATGGAACGGAGGCAACCCGATGGGCTGGAGCACATGGGGAGTGATGATGAACTATGTGAACTACGACGGCGTGGTGGAGACCGCTCAATGGATAAAAGAGAACCTTCAGCCTCTTGGATTCTATGACAGAAACGGTCGCAACATCATATCGCTCGACTCATTCGCGGAAGACAATATGGGCACACGTATATCCACTCTTGGCAACAAAGTGCTCGGTGAGGGTGAATACCGCCTCGGCCGCGAAACCTACCAGGGTCTCAACATGGACCTTGGTCTTTACGGAGGTCCATTCGTGCTCTGGGGATGGGTTCTTGATTCCACTATTCCCGGCACAGGAGTTGGCGCCGATCCCTCCTACACATGGAGTCAGGCTGCACTGCGCCATGACGGAGAGCTCATCAAAGTGAACTCCAACCAAGCATACGCACTCGACCCGACACATCCCGCCATCGAGACACACATAAAATGGGCATTCAAAAAATATGCCACCTATGGTGCACGCTATGTGAAGGTAGACTTCCTCAACAACGGACAGTGTGAGGGCGACAGCTGGTATAATCCGGAGATCACAACCGGCACCATGGCCTACAACTACGGAATGAAGATAATGCGAGAGGAGGCTGAGAAATATGGCATGTATATCGTAGAATCGATAGCTCCTATCTTCCCCTATCAGTATGCCCATGGCCGACGCCAGACCTGCGACCGCTTCAGCGAGATCGCCGAGTCGGAATATGTGATGAACGCCATAAGCTACGGATGGTGGACCGACCGTCTCTATGCCGTCAACGATCCCGACCAGCTCGTGCTCTGCAAAGCGGGCCACGAGGCTGCCGAGACCATGGGAGAGAATCGTGCGCGTGCCACCACGGGCATGACCTCCGGAGCATATATCTTCGGCGACAACCTCGCCTCACCGGGCGTAGTGACCCACGATGGTGCAGATGTTGGCTATCCTATTGAATCGCGCAAGCGTGCTCTTGAAATCATGGGCAATCCCGACATCAACAAATATGTGCGTGAGAACATGGGTGCGTTCCGCCCGATCGAGGGAGGCAGTCCCACAGGCATCACAGGAGGCACAGCCGGCCAGGAATCGGAATCGCTCTTTATGAAAGACACCGAAGACTATCTTTATGTGGCCGTCTACAATTTTGCAAAGGGTGCCTTCGCCACAGCCAAGACCGGTGAGATTGAATTCTCCAGAATCGGCATCGACCCGGCTGAGGTGGGCACTATCAAAGAGCTTTGGACCGGCGAAGAGATCGCTCCCGGTGAGAAATCCTTCAGCTATAATGTTCCTAAATCCGATGCCCGTGTTTATCGCATCTCCAAAGGTAGCTTCGGTGCTGTAGAGGGAGTGGAGGCCGATCTCTCCGCAGCGTGGGTAAAGGCATTCGTAATCTCCACCGGAGCATGCAGAGTGTGTGCATCCTCCGAAATCAGCAGTGTGCGTCTTTATGACATAAACGGCGCTCTTCTCGGCGAGAAACTTAACGTAGCCGATTCCAACACCACTGTAGAGGCTCCCGTTCTACCCGGCAGTGTGGTAATCGTGGAGTGTGTGCTTGCCGACGGCACACGCCTTTCGGCAAAAACTGTAAAATAAAAACTGTATCAAGAAACTGAATCAAGATGAGGCTAAGAGCTACTTTCCTACTCTCGACCATCTTAATGATATTATCGGGACTCAACACCGTATGGGGGAAACCATACGGTGTTAGCCACGTCGACAATACCTTCGGACTGTCGTCGAATAATGTAAAAGCCATATGTCAAGACCATATGGGGCTGATCTGGATAGGCACCAAGAACGGACTCAACCGCTATGATGGGGTGAGTATCCATCCCTATGTAGTCTACGACAGCGAGGCGCGTAGAGGCAACAATAACATCTCCTCACTCTACACGGCCCCCGACAATACAATATGGGTGGGCACAGACAGAGGTATCTATATCTTCAATCCGCAGAAGGAGACTTTCACTATTCTGACCGAGAAATCTAAAGACGGAGTGTCGCCCGACGATTGGGTGCAAAGTATTGGTGAAGACCGCGATGGAAATATATGGACACTAATCCCCAACCAGGGGGTGTTTCGTATCACCCCTGACCGTAAGGTAGATTTCTACTCCGTAATCGACCACGGAGGCGATAACTCAAAGCTTCCTAATAATCTCCTTATCACCGATAAGGGAAAAGTGCTGACCGGCACAAATGCCGACGGCATATTTATCTACGACAAAGAGAGCAATCGCTTTCATGCAGTGGGGGGAACTCGTAAGGAGTTCGAGATTCTCAAACAAAGTGCCATTGCCTCGCTCATCGACGATAAGAGGGGCACAATCTATGTGATCCAACAGAACGGCAACGCCTACTCCCTATCTCTTGCCGACGAGATACTGGCCCCCTTTCCTCTCCCCCTGGACAGGGACGTCTTTGTACGGGCGGCGACGATGGTAGATAACGAACTTTGGATAGGCACTGCCCACGGGCTTTACGTCTACGATTTACCATCCAAGTCAGTGGAATTTCTTGACGACAATCAGCCGGGCGCAAAACGTCTGCCGGACAATATCATAATGGCACTCCTTCCGGATGCCGACAATAATGTGTGGGTAGGCACTATGTATGGCGGCGTAGTACATCTGCGCAGGCACGGTCTTGTATTTGAAAACTACACCCGCGACAACACCCGCGACTTCTCGAGTCTTCGCGTGAGAGGTATGGCCACAGATAAAGATGGACGTATATGGGTGGGCACTACCGAAAAGGGGATCAATGTGCTTGATCCGGCCAACAACACTGTGATACACCCGTCAGGTGTGAATGCCAACAACAAGGAATGTCTGGTGATACGTCGCAGTGGCGACAAGATGACAGCCGGCTATAATCGCGCAGGTCTGGATATATTCACAGGATATAGCAATACTGCAAATATAGGCTCGACACTGCTAAAGAATCCCACGAGCATATACTCTATGCTTGAAGACTCAAAAGGGAATATGTGGGTGGCCGTAGATTATGGAGCATTCGTCAAGAAAGCCGACGGAGCTGATTTCGTTCCTGTAGAGGGGATGGAAAGCGCCTGGATCAATAAGATATTCGAAGACTCCAAAGGAATAATATGGTTTGCCTCCATAGGCACCGGCATATGGCGCTACAATCCCGCCAATGGAAAAATGCGCCATTATGAATTCTATGAAGACCATCGCAACGGACTGCGCACAAATTCAGTCAACTCCGTGATGGAGGATTCATCAGGACAACTCTGGTTTTCTACCGAACGTGGAGGACTCGCCAAATATAACACAGACACCGACGACTTCACATCCTATGGAATAGAGGAGGGACTGCCCGACGATATGGTGTATGAAGTGCTTGAGGATAACCGTGGATTCCTATGGTTCGGCACAGCTCGCGGACTCGTGAAGTTTAACCCCACCACCGGTGGCGTGAAGGTGTTTGATGAGACTAACGGACTTGATGTGACTCAGTTCAACTACGCCTCGGCCACCAAAGGTCTCGACGGCAAATTCTACATGGGCGGTTTCGATGGCATCGTGGCGTTCAATCCTATGCTCGACACGAGTTGTGACTCACTTCCTCCAATCTATATAACCTCGTTTCGCTCCGGCAACGAGGAGATGATGGTGAATACATCCTCATCACCCGAACCGGTCAACGTGCTTTTTGCCGATGATATCGAGCTGCAGAGCAATATCTCCAATTTCTCGCTCTCCATAGCCACGCCTACCTACGACAACAATAATACGATGGTCTACTCCTACCGTCTGCTCCCCAAGGATAAGGAATGGACCGTAATCAACGATCCCTCCAATCTCACCTTTGTTGGGCTGGCTCCCGGCAATTATACTCTTGAGCTTCGTGCCCAAAGTGATGACGCAGAGAGCATACGCCGCATGGGTCTGAAGATTCTTCCACCATGGTATCAGACAATCTGGGCATATCTCGGAATATTCCTTCTTCTTATAGGTGTATTGGTGATGGCTTTCATTATATACCGCAAAAACCAGCAGAAGAAGATAAAGGAACAGGAAAAGCTCTTCAGCATCAACAAAGAGAAAGAGCTCTACAAGTCGAAGATGATGTTCTTCACTGAGATTGCCCATGAGATACGCACCCCTCTCACTCTTATAGGTACTCCCCTCGAAGCTATCGAGGAGATGGATGTGGATAATCCCAAGGTGCAGAAATATATCGGAGTAATCCGTCAGAACACCAACCGCCTGCTCGACCTCACCACCCAGCTTCTCGATTTCCAGAAACTCGGTAACGAGCGCCCCGAGCTTAGATATGAGACAGTGGATATCACCAATCTTATAAAAACGGTTGTGGAGCGTTTCGAGATGACCATTGTGAGCAAGAATAAAAATCTTATCATCGACCTTCCTCAGAAGTCGATCATGGCACATATCGATAAAGAGGCGATCACCAAGATTATCTCAAACCTTCTCAATAATGCCCTCAAATATTCAACTTCAAGAATAGAGGTGAGATTGTCGGAAGAGAGCGATATGTTCCGTCTTGAGGTGGTGAGCGACGGCAACAAGATATCGGGTGATGATGTATACCATATCTTCGAACCTTTCTATCAGATCGACAAAAACGGCTACAATCAGGGAGTGGGTATCGGATTGCCGCTCACCCGCACGCTCGCTTCGATGCACGGTGGTTCGATAGAGCTTGAGAATCTTGAGGGTCCCGACAATACGTTTGTGCTCCGTATTCCGCTCAAGCAGGAGAGTGTAGTGACTGAAAAGGTTGAGACCAATCCCACGATGACCGAATATGTGATGGATGATCAGTCGTTGCTCACAACTCCCGAGGCCGGATATTCACTCCTCTTTGTCGACGATAACGATGAGATGCGTGAATTTCTCTACGACCAGCTCTCAAAGTCGTTTGTGGTGGAGACGGCCGCCAGCGGTGTGGAGGCTCTCGAGAAGCTCAAAGACCATAAATTCGATATCATTGTCACCGACATAATGATGCCCGAGATGGATGGCTATGAGTTTTGCCGAAGGGTGAAGGAGGACTCCGACCTCAGCCATATCCCTGTGGTGTTCCTAACAGCCAAGAACGATCTCGAAAGCAAGGTAAAAGCCCTGAAGACAGGTGGCGAGGCTTATATAGAGAAACCATTCTCTATCAAATATTTCCGCCAGCAGGTGATGTCGCTTCTCGACAACCGTCGCCATGAGCGGAAGGCATTCCTCAACAAACCCTTCTTCTCCGTTGACAATATGAAGCTCAACAAAGCTGAGGAGGAGTTCATGGGGAAAGTGATCGACATTATCAACCGCAACATAGATGATGAGAATTTCAGTGTGGAATCGATGGCCGACGCTCTCTGCATGAGCCGCAGCTCTCTGCTGAGGAAGATAAAGACCCTATACAATCTCTCACCGGTAGAACTGATACGTCTCGTGAGACTTAAGAAGGCAGCCGAGCTGATTCAGGAGGGTAAATACCGCATCTCTGATGTATGCTTCATGGTGGGTATAAATTCATCCTCATATTTCAGCAAGCTTTTCTATAAGCAGTTCGGAGTGACACCGAAAGCTTTCGAGAAGCAATGTCAGAATAACACACAGATTATTCTTACCACCTCAAACCCGACGCCAAAGACAACGGAACAATCAAACAAGGCCTCCGACCAATCTGACAGCAGTTCCGATCAGGAATGACCGGAAGCTTCTCCCCAATCAGGAAGGCCCTATCACATATCAAATCATGAAAACCAACATCTTGACATCTATTGGTGTCACCTCCTTGGCGGCTATGGCACTCGTGTTGCCCCAGTCGGCCCCGGCGAAGGTGACTCTCCCTAACTACATCACCTCCAATATGGTGATGCAACGTAATGCCACACTAAATGTGAACGGCAAGGCAAAGGCAGGTACCAACGTAACGGCCACCCCTTCGTGGCTGAAGAAGCCCATAACTGCTAAAGCAGACAAAAACGGCCGCTTCTCAATGCAGATAGCCACTCCGGATGCAGGAGGACCTTTCTCGATCGTTTTCAACGATGGCGATGAGACAGTGATCGACAATCTTCTCTCCGGTGAGCTATGGCTTTGCTCAGGCCAGAGCAATATGGAGTTCCCCATTGAGGGCTGGACATCTGTGATCGATGCCGACCGTGTGGTAGGCACCGCGCATAACCCCGATATACGTCTGCTTCAGGTGAAGAAAACCACAGCCTTCTCTCCACAAGAGGATGTACAGACCAATATGGGGGGATGGGTAGAGGCCGCTTCCAATACAATGGATTTCTCTGCCATCGCATATCTTTTTGCAAAAGAACTGAGAGACAGTCTAAAAGTGCCTGTGGGCGTAATCGATGCCACATGGGGTGGTACTCCCGCCGAGGCATGGACAGGATATGAGGCGATAAAGAAGGTGCCCGGATTCGAATCGGAAGTCGATGCCCTCTCTCGCTGCAACTTCGATGCGGCGCTGCTGCATGCCGACTACGAGAAAAAACTCTCCGACTGGATGAGCCTTGCAAAGTCGGGTGGTGAGGTAGCGGATCCCGGTAAACCCCTCACGGGAGAGACTCATCCGGCTGGATATTTCGAGCGGGTGGGCTTCGGCAATTCATTCGATGGCATAGTATGGGTTCAGAAATCGTTTGATGTTCCCGCCAATCTTGCCGGTAAAGATCTCACCCTACATTTAGGGGCAATTGATGATGAAGATGTAACCTATCTCAACGGCAAAGAGGTGGCAAAAGGGAGCGGCTATAACACTCCCCGTGTCTACACTATTCCTGGCAATCTTGTGAAAGCCGGAAAGAATCTGCTCACCATCCGCATCTCCGACTTCGGAGGCGAGGGAGGCTTCGCCGGACCGGTTGAGAATATGCGGGCCGAGATTGGCGGAACCACCATCCCCCTTTCAGGCGACTGGACATATCAGGTGGGAGTTGATTTCTCCACACTCCCCCAGAAACCGGCGTCGATCGATGGTTCGAGCTATCCGACAGTGCTCTATAACTCCATGCTCTATCCTCTCCACAATCTTCCGATTCAGGGAGTGCTCTGGTATCAGGGATGTGCCAATGTTGGGCGTGCCGAGCAATATGAGCCCCTTTTCCAGGCACTCATCAACGACTGGCGAGGTCTCTGGGGTAAAGATTTCCCATTCTATTTCGTGCAGCTCGCCGGATGGCTCCAGCCCCGCACAGTTCAACCCGATTCCGAATGGGCCGCTCTCCGCAATGCTCAAGCAAAGGCACTCTCACTCCCCAACACCTCAATGGTTAGCGCCATCGACCTTGGCAATCCCGGTGATATCCATCCACGCGACAAGCAGTCGGTGGCCCATCGCCTTGCAATGACAGCGCTCAACCGCGACTATGGCAAGAGCGAGATGGAGTATCAGGCTCCGGTATGCACAGGCATGAAGACCGACGGCGACAAGATGATACTCTCTTTCGACCGCGACATTCATCCCACATCTGTAGCAGTAATAGGCTTCATCATCGGGGATGCCGACGGCAATTTCGCCCAGGCCATGACAGAGATGCCCGACAAGCGCACCGTGGTGCTCTCTTCTCCGAGAATCAAGCGTCCCGACCGTGCCCGCTACAATTGGGCCGATTACCCCAACGGCAACCTATACAGCCGTGCCGGCATACCTGTGGCTCCATTCGCAACCGACAAATGACCTCTTTCCCCCTCTGTCATTAAACCAAATGACTGAAAATTTGACTGAAAACTGACTGAAAATACACAACTCATAAAATATCAGATCATGAAACCCAATCTTTTGACCCTTCTTCTCCTTGGAGCACCACTCCTTGTGAATGCAGAAGATATAGTGATATCAACCGATAACACAGGTCTTGTATACAACGTCGCAGACAATGGCCGTGTCTATCAGAAATACTTCGGCAAGAAGCTTACCAATCC
>CAMWZE010000030.1 GCA_947178685.1 uncultured Porphyromonadaceae bacterium | reverse complement strand
GTCGATTATGAGGGGCCGGGAATTTGATATGATATCAAACCATTGCCAATCGGTGTGACTGTCGGTAGGAAAGGAGTTGAAAGCCGGATGAGTTTCATTCACCAGCAGGCCGAGTGTGCCGGGAGATGGCGTTCGTCCCACTTTGTTGCATATTGAAAGAAACATACGGTAATTCCAATAATCGGTCTGGAAAAGAGAGGGGAGGGTAGTGGAGGCCACTGTGGCTGAATCAGGATGAAGGATTACTTTTTTCCCCTTTTCGAGCAGGTCGAGCGCCTCCTTGAGATTATTGGTGACAGTCACCCCTTTCACGCTTTTTGTCTCCTCCGGATAAATCCAGATGTCATAGCTGTTGGCGATCACTTCATTTCCGTCGGGAGTGTGAAGGGAGAGATTCAGTTGCATTTTCTCCGGTTGCTTCACCGGTTGCAATTTCACTTCCACCTCATCCTGTCGGATTACGCCTTTTTGAGGATCGATGGAGGAATGTCCGGATGTAAAAGGAAGTTTCCATTCGATTGAGCCATCCTTGAGATCCTTGTCGGAATAGTCGGCAGTAAGTATATTGAATTTCAGGATATCGCCAGAAGTGTAAGTAAGTTTCGGGAGCTCCGCCAACACCGTTATATCATTGCAGCTTTCTCTCCATTTCTCAGGGGTTATCAGTCCTTTCGATTCCATGAACGGGTCGAGTATGCCTACGAGTGCTGTTCCTTGTCCGGGATAGTCTTGAATGTCGAGCAGTTGGAATCCACCCATGTCAGGGGTGCGGAGGTTCATTTCCATGTCTGCTTTATAGAGTTTTGCCGCCCATTCACCTGACGCCTTGGCATATTTATCGGCTTTCCTGAGCGTTCCGGACTCTTGGGCACGACGACGGAACTCCTCAAAGTTGTCGGGACGCAACACGCCTGTATATTTTCCGATAATATCGAAATCGGGATAGATCTGATATTGCCCTGTCTCATGTCCTACCACCGGAACCGGTGAATGAGAAATTGCACCGCTGAAATTCATCTCAGTGTTGGGATAGGTTGAGTTCATGATTCCGCCGTTGTCGGCATCGGCGAATGAGAAAGATGCTCTGGCATGAGTTGAGACACCATCGCCCCCACCCACGCGGCATGTCACAAGAAAATCTTCTCCTTCGATATGTCCCTGATAACCCAGATAAATATTCGAGCCGTAGGTTGCAAGGAGTCCCGGCATCATCTCTCTTGCCTTATCGATGTAATCTTTCATTATCTTGGTGTCGCCCCATAGTTCGTTGCCTATGGCAAACATTGTGAAAGATGGATGGTGGCCATATTGTGTTATTATGGCTTCCATGTCGGCATCGAGAAATTCAAGTAGCGGAGACTGGTCCTTGTCGATCTCTCCCCAGATGGTGAGCTCCGGCTGAAGATATATTCCGGCTTCATCTGCTGCTGCGAAGCAGGCTTCCGGCGGACACCAGGAATGAAACCTTACATGATTGATGCCGTATTCTTTGAGAATACTGAAATATCGACGCCATGTTTTGATATCGGTTGGTGCGTATGCGGTGAGAGGCCATACGCAGGCATCATGACGCCCTCGCAAGAATGTTGGCTCTCCGTTTATTGTGAAGTTACCTCCTGATGTGGAAAATTCGCGAAGACCTGAGCGACGTATTACTGAGTCAAGTTTTTTGCCTTTCAGGTCGGCGAGTGTCACTGTCACATCATACAATGCCGGGTCCCATTCGCTCCAGAGGCGGGCGTTACGGCCCAGAGGAAGATAAATGGAAAATTCGTCACGGTCGTCCGGAAGGATAGTCTTATATTTGGTGACACCATTGCCCGTTACGGTTATGGTCAGTGGTCCTGCGTCGCTTTTACGAGCTATTTCACCATCCACAATAAAGGCTTTCCCGGCGGGATCGGGAGTCAGTTTCACAGAGGAGATATAGTTTGGATCCACTATTTCCAGAAAGAGATCACCTGTTATTCCGTTCCAATTAGTCTGGGTAGCCTCGGTGCACGCATGGGAGCTGTTGCGCACTGCCGGAGGAATTGACTTGCCATTGTCTACGGTTATTTCAAGCAGATGTTTTCCGGGTGTCAGAAACTGTGTGAGGTCAAAGCGTTGGGTGGCCGAGATACAGCTTCTGTATCCGGCGTTTATGCCATCCACCCTTACTGTGGAGGGACGTGTCCGCTCCAGATTGAGAAAAATCTGTTTGCCGGCAGCCTCTTCAGGTATATCAATATAGCGGGTGTATATCGCTCTTCCGGTGTAGGTGAATCTTCGGGCGGCATTGTCTGTGGATTGGGAAATCGGATTTTTAATGCCGGCATTGTTGGAATCGAGAGTGCCGGGTAACCGGATTATACCTTCCTCAACGGCCATATGTTGTAAGGAATCGGGCACCTCCATAAGCCGGAAATTACATTTCCCCGATAAATCCAGGAGATGACGTTGAGACGATGCCGTATGGCAGATTAATAATATTACGAAAGAGATTAATATTGATTTCTCACGAAGCATATACTTCATGGCCCGGTCTAACCGAATATATGAATTATCATTAGTCATGCTGAAATCTTTTTGCAAATATAACTAAAAATACCGAGATTTAATAAGCACTAATTCCGGAGTTCAATTTTTTTAACCAATAAAATTTGCTTACGGGACTTAAAAGTGTTAACTTTGCGAGCGAAAATATAGAACAGACGCATGTGGCGTCGATGAGGGTCTTTTAAGGCTGCGGAGAGTGATTGCTTCATTATTGGCGGACGCTTTCTTAGCGGAAATAAAAGATTCCTTCTTTTTTATTCTATATTCAAAACCCGGTTATCGTCTCTTAAGACGATAAAGTAGCTGCGAAGGGTTTTACCGGTTGTAGCTGCTTATTTGCGAGACAATTTTTCTACACAAAACAATACAAAAAAACTCAACACATAAAACAGACATGGCTACTTATCTTACACAAGAAGGATACGACAAGAAAATGAAGGAGTTGGCTGAGCTTGAGGCTCAACGCCCCCTTATAAAGCAGGCAATCGCCGAGGCTCGCGACAAAGGTGATCTCTCTGAGAATGCAGAATATGATGCTGCAAAAGAGGCTCAGGGTATGCTTGAAATGAAGATTTCTAAGATCAAAGAGCTTATTGCCACCGCCCGTATCATCGACGACAGCAAGCTGAACACCGAGATTGTACAGCTCCTCAATAAGGTGACCATCAAGAATCTCAAGAACAACATGACTGTGGCTTACACAATCGTGACAGAGAACGAAGCTAACCTTCGTGAAGGGAAGATCTCCTCTTCCACTCCTATCGCACAGGGCTTGATGGGACATAAGGTTGGTGATAAGGTGAAAGTCAATGCCCCTGTGGGAGTGCTTGAATTCGAGATTCTCAAGATTGAGATCCCTGAGTAATACCATATACGGCTTTGGTTGAAGTTTTGTAAACTTCCTAAATGATTATATCATGACAATATTCTCAAAAATAATAAAGGGTGAGATTCCGTCATATAAGGTGGCTGAGGATGATAAATTCTATGCTTTCCTTGATATCAATCCTATAGCTTGGGGTCATACTCTGGTTGTACCCAAAGAGGAGGTAGACTATCTATTCGATATTGACGACAAGCAGCTTGGTGAAATGATGGTATTTGCCAAGAGGGTTGCGAAGGCCATAAAGAAGGCGCTTCCATGCCGCAAGGTAGGAATGGCAGTGCTCGGTCTTGAGGTGCCCCATGCCCATATGCATCTCGTGCCTCTCAAAAATGAGGGAGATATGGACTTCCGCCACAAGGTGGAGAATCCCTCTCCTGAGCGTATGAAAGAAGTGTGCGAGCTCATCGCTTCCAAATTTGAATAAGTGCTCTAATAGGTCGGTTGTCGCTATATCATCTGTTCAGATATAAACGGCTCTGAAAGCTTCGGGTGAAACAACTCTGACAGCTTACCGAACTGATAGAGAGAAAATTTATATATTTTCAGTAAATAAAAAAGCGAATCCATTGGATTCGCTTTTTTATTGCTTTGAATATCATTTGATTTTAAAACGATCTCCGGTAGAACGGACAATATTCTCGTAGTAACCCTTGTCATAACCGGGGAAGGATGGATACTCCGGAAGACCATATTCGTTGTAGAGGAACTTACCGTCTGCATCCGTCTTCTTCATATTGCCATCCATATACTTCACAAGGAGATATATTCCTAAGTCGCGATAGGCATCCGTGGCCTCTTTCGCTACTTTTCGTCCATCTTCATTCACACGCTTGCGGAATCCCGCATCATCACCCCCGGCAATCAAAGCCAAAAGTTCCTCTTCTACAGCGGGACGCGACGTCTGGAATCCATCCTCAAGTCCGTTCTGCACCTTGCGGATGTCAGGAATCATGAGGTCATAACGGTTGTAAGCCTGATTGGCCACCCAGTTAGTCATCCAGAAGTTGGAGTCGAATGAGAAATTATTGATGTCGCCCTCTTGGAGCTGCAGAGGAATCTCGGTCATGGAGCAATAGAAAGGCATGTAGACGGATGTGTTGGTGTCATCGGTGCCAAACCAGAGCACTCCGCCCACTTCATCAGGAAGATCAGCGCGGCTTTGGCTTACGAAGCTCCAGCCGGTCTGTTGGGTAGCGATTGCGCGCTCCATGCAATATTCATGACCGTCCACTTCAAAATCCATCGGACGCCAACGGTAGGGCACATGGTTCGGCCCGGCCCCCGGATCAGTATACATCTCATAGGGAGTGCCCTCATAATGGTCGCGCATACTTTCCTGCATCTCCTTAAGGCTCACTTTTCTCTCAGGAATTATGTAGAGAGGCATCGGCTCGTCGGAGTCGGCATTACACCATGCGAAATATTTTTCGGCCTCCGGCTGGAATCGACGGAAATAAGACCACACCCTTGCGTCGCAACCGCGGCGTGTGCTCTTATCATGATTCTCGAACGCATCGGCAAAAGAGAAATCCTCATCTTTACCGCTGAAATAACCGCGTTTGCGCGCAAAGGATATAAGATCCTTGCTGTAACGCACGTTTTTCTTATCTTTATGATCTACCTTGCGGATACGAGGCTCGTTGGCATGACCCGATATGGCGTCATCCGGAATGCGCACGGCAATCCACACGGCTCCTTTCTCGGCACCTTTACCGATCATCTCCATCACCCACACCTCATTCTTGTCGGCTATAGAGAACGACTCGCCGCTGCTTGCATAGCCATATTTATCTACAAGGTCTGTCATGACATCGATGGCTTCCTGAGCAGTCTTTGATCGTTCGAGCGCAATCTGAATCAGCGATCCGTAGTCGATTATGGAGTTTCCGGTAGTGTCGGTGAGTTCCTTATGTCCACCCCATGTGCTCTCGCCGATAGCCACCTGATGCTCATTTATGTTTCCTACTACATTATATGTATGAGCTACCTGTGGAATCGTGCCGAGCGGTTTGCCGGTATCCCAATCCACAACCTTACGCACACTGCCCGGCTTGTGGTCGGCAGCGGGAGTGTGGGTGAGCATTCCGTAGAGACTGTGGGAATCTGCGGCGTAGGTCACCATAACCGATCCGTCGGCAGTGGCTTTCGGCCCGGCTATCAGATTTGTGCATGCCAGTGCATCAGCTCCCGTAATCAGGAGAGAGGGGATAATTAAGGATAATATCTTTTTTCGTTTCATATATGCAAGATAAAAATAAATAGCGAAATTAGTACAAATCAAGATGAATAGCAAATTAATATGGATTTTATTTAGTACCTTTGCAACTTAATCGTGTTCCGGATTAAGAAAAAAGTAGCTTCCGGACGTTATAAATTATATATGTAAGCCTTGATTCCGTCGATAGGCTATATCATGCAGTGGAAATTATTCCATTTTCTGCTGAATGTTACATATGTCGTAACCCAAAAAAAACAATGTACCTTTATGGAAGAAAACAATATTGAAAACAAAGACGCAAGAACATTTGAAGATCTTGGGGTAGAACCCCGTTTGCTGCAAGCCATCGAGGAGATGGGTTTTGTGAATCCCATGCCTATTCAGGAGATGGTGATTCCACATCTTCTCAATAAAGAGGGTGATGTTGTCGGTCTCGCCCAGACCGGTACGGGCAAGACCGCTGCGTTCGGTCTGCCGGTGCTCCAACGCATAAATCCCGACAAACGAGTGCCACAGGCCCTTATCATAGCTCCAACCAGAGAGCTTTGTCTGCAGATCGCATCAGATCTGGCCGACTTCTCGAAATATATACCATCTCTTAAGATTCTTCCGGTTTATGGCGGCTCAAGCATCGACAGCCAGATCCGCACTCTCCGCAACGGTGTGCAGGTTATTGTGGCTACTCCGGGACGTCTCATTGACCTTATCAAAAGAGGAGAGGTGAAGCTTGATGATGTAAACACGGTGATTCTCGACGAAGCTGACGAGATGCTCAACATGGGCTTCCTCGATGATATCAAGGAGATCCTTACCCATGTGCCCGACGAGAGGAAGATGCTGATGTTCTCGGCTACCATGCCAAAGGAGATAGCTGCTATTTCGCGTGAGTTCATGCACGATCCGGTAGAGTTTGTGGCCGGCAACCGTAATCAGGCTTCCAATAATGTGCGCCACATCTACTACATGGTGAAGGCTCACGACAAGTATCTCGCCCTCAAACGTATTGCCGATAATAATCCCGATATATACGGCATCATCTTCTGCCGCACCCGTAAGGAGACTCAGGAGATTGCCGACAAACTTATCAACGACGGTTATAATGCCGACTGTCTGCACGGCGATCTTTCACAGGCACAGCGTGACCTCGCTATGAAGAAATTCCGCGATCACGTCACTCAGCTCCTTGTGGCTACCGATGTGGCTGCCCGTGGTCTCGACGTTGACGATCTCACCCACGTTATCAACTATGGGTTGCCTGATGACGCTGCCGTCTACACCCATCGTTCCGGACGTACAGGCCGTGCCAACAAGACCGGTGTTTCCGTAGCGATAATCCATTCCCGCGAGAAGAGTAAGCTCCGCGAGATCGAGAAGCGTATCGGAAAGACGTTCGAATATAAGAAGGTGCCTACACCGGAACATATTATCGAGAAGCAGCTCTATAATCTTGCCGACCGTCTGGAGCGTGTGCAAGTCAACGAGGAGGAGATTGAAAAATATCTTCCCGGTGTCAGGAAGAAACTCGAATGGCTATCCGAGGAGGATCTTCTCAAACGTGTGCTCTCGCTTGAGTTCAACCGTCTGTTGACCTATTATCAGAAAATGCCTGATATTGACCTTAATGCCTCGGCAAGTGACGGTAAGGAACGTAAGGACCGCGAGAAGGGTCGCGATAGAAACCGTGACAAGGACCGCCGTAGCGCCGATGAGGGATTCGAGCGTATTATGGTCAACGTGGGCAAAGCCCAGGGTTTCTTCCCCGGTAACCTTATGGAGCTTGTCAACAAAAATGTGATGGGTTCAAAACCGGATATAGGCCGTATCGACCTTTTGCCGGAGTATACCCTCTTCGATGTTCGCAAAGATGATGCCCACCGGGTTATCGATGCTCTGCGCAATGTGGATTTCTTCGGCACTACTATCCGTCCCGAGATAGCCACCGACCGCGACTATGCCCGCGATGCAAGAGACCGTCGTGAGAAGCGTCGTCGCAAAGGTGAGAAAGAGGAATATAGCCGTTCTTCCAAGTCTTCCAAGGGAAAAAAGGAGGCAAAGTCAAAGAAAGAGACTAAAGAGAAGAAGGATAAAAAGTCTAAAAAGACACAGAAAGCCGATTACAACGGAAATTATGAGATTTTTTATAAAAAGAAATAACTTTTCAGCAGCATTGCGCTTTGCTGTAGGCGCAGTTGCTCTTGCCATAACGGCAGTCGCCCCGGTTTCCGCTCAGGAGAAGCCGGGCGATTCCGCTTTGACGGCAAGGGGTGTTTTTGAACGTCTGCAGTCGCCGGCCCTGGAAATTCTGTCGCCCTCTTCGCGTCTCGATATGCTCGACTATTGGGATGCCGACAGTGTCTATCAGGTAAAGAACGCTCTTAACGGACGCTCATGGCTCACGGAGTTGACTCCCGATATGGTAAACGTGAACATCACCCCGGTGAGCACTTTGACCATAAAGCTTCTCCCCGTGAAAGGGGGCAACGTGGCCATGACAATCTATACGATAGGCGGTGATGGTCAGGCACGCGACAGCAAGGTTGATTTTTATGATCCCGTGACCATGGCTCAGCTCGACGGCACCCGTTTTTTCAAGGAGCCGGATCTTAAGGGATTCTTCAATATCACAAAAGACTCTACCGTGACTCTTGGAGAACTGCAGGAGATGATACCTTTTACTACGGTGGAATATACCGTGACTCCCGGTTCAGACGAGATCTCAGCCGAGCTCACCTCGTTGGAGTATATCAGTCTTGATGAGCGCAAGAAGGCGGAGCCTCTGCTGCGTGCTCCTCTCAAGGCTCGCTGGAAAGGCAAATACAGTTTTAAATAAACAAAAAAGAATGGATCGTAAAGTAAGGGTAAGATTCGCTCCGTCGCCCACGGGGCCTCTCCACATTGGCGGTGTGCGCACCGCTCTCTACAACTATATCTTCGCTCGCCAGAACGGTGGTGATATGATCTTGCGCATAGAAGACACCGACAGCCGCCGCTTCGTGCCCGGAGCTGAGGATTATATCGCTGATTCTCTTCATTGGCTCGGCATACGTTTCGATGAGGGTGTGCGCGAAGGTGGTAATTATGGACCTTATAAGCAGAGTGAGCGTCGCCACATCTACAAAGAGTATGTGCAGAAACTTCTCGATGCCGACAAGGCATATATCGCATTCGATACGCCGGAAGAACTTGAAGAGGCGCGTCAGAGAATCCCCAACTTTCAGTATGATGCCTCAACCCGCAGGTCAATGCGCAACTCTCTTACTATGCCAAAGGAGGAGGTTGACCGTTTGATTTCGGAGGGTAATCAATATGTAGTCCGTTTTAAGATAGAGCCTGACCGCGATGTCAAGGTTAACGATCTTATCCGTGGTGAGGTAGTGATCAATAGCAATATTCTTGATGACAAGGTGCTTTACAAGAGTGCCGATGAGCTGCCCACCTATCACCTTGCCAATATTGTAGACGACCATCTTATGGAGGTGAGCCATGTGATCCGTGGCGAGGAATGGCTGCCATCCGCTCCTCTGCATGTGCTTCTTTACGAAGCTTTCGGTTGGACCGATACAATGCCTCAGTTCGTGCATCTCCCGTTGCTCCTTAAGCCTGTGGGCAACGGCAAGCTCTCAAAGCGAGACGGAGACAAACTCGGATTTCCGGTGTTCCCGCTTGAATGGCACGACCCCAAGAGTGGCGAGATATCCTCAGGCTATCGCGAGAAGGGTTATCTGCCCGAGGCTGTGGTAAACTTCCTTGCTCTCCTCGGATGGAATCCCGGTGACGACAGCGAGGTCATGAGTATGGATGAGCTTATAAAGAAGTTCTCATTCGAACATTGCTCCAAGAGTGGTGCCAAGTTTGACTATAAGAAGGGAATCTGGTTCAACCATGAGTATCTGGGAAAGACGGAAGACGCTGTGCTTGCCCAACTTTTCATGCCTGTGCTTGCCGAGCACGGTGTAGAGGGAGCCGATCCGGAGTATGTAGCGAAAGCCGTAGGTATGGTGAAAGGTCGTGCTGATCTCATTCCGGATCTCTGGACTCAGGGTGATTTCTTCTTCAAGGCCCCGGAGACATATGCCGAAAAGGATATAAAGAAACGCTGGAGTGCGGAGACTCCCGCCATCATGGAGGAGCTTATCACCGTGCTGGAGGGTATCGACGATATGACTTCTGCTAATGCTGAGAAGATTGTGCTCGACTGGATAGCCGGGAAGGGTTATCATCTTGGCAACGTTATGAATGCATTCCGTCTTGCCGTTGTGGGAGCATGCCGCGGTCCGCATATGTTCGACATTACCGAGCTTATGCCAAAGGAGGAGGTTATAGCCCGTATACGCCGTGCTATAAAAGAGATTCCTGTTCCTGCTAAATAATAAGTAGCTGCCAACGATAACCGGAACAAGACAGTACATTCGATTTAAAAGCTTCTGTTTTTGAAATAAGAATAGATAAAATTACGTTATAAAGCCATGAGAAATCATGGCTTTTTCCTTTTT
>CAMWZE010000029.1 GCA_947178685.1 uncultured Porphyromonadaceae bacterium | reverse complement strand
ATTTTAATAATGAAGTATTAACTATTATTTTCTAGAAAACAAGATTTCCACAAATCACATAATTAACAATTTCTTTCATATTTTCTTTTCATGGAGATTAAATATTTTGTATTTTATTTAATCCTTCCTAAGAACAATGATGAGTTAATGATTGCGATCTCAGTTGGTCTTTCTGATTCTAATTTTCTTCCAGATACTCTCTCATCTTAGCCCAATCATAAGGTATTTCATCGAGCATTTCCTGTTCTTCTTTTTTTAATCTGTTCCTTCTCGCCATAAGATCCCCGTAATGCATCATAATCCTTGCCACTTCTTCAACCCTCTGCCACCTGAGAAGGACCTCATCACCTCTGAATCCATCAATACAAACATGGTGGTGGTATGAAAGCAAATAAGCTAAGACAAAGATTCTATCGTTCACGGCACGGTTGATTCGAATATTCCATGAAGATACAATGCAGTTGGTATCTTTCCAATACCTACGTTTCCCGCCTTTCCATTCACCGAAACTGCCGTCAATATTCAGTGAATACATTTGGTTGAGTTCCTTTTCAGGAATGTCATGCAAGATGCTGATGCAGGTTCTCGCAACACCAAACACATTTCTCTTACACTTCAACCTCCTGAATTCGTCACTGTCAGCATAAATAGCCTTCCGCCCGGCACCAGGGCGTTTTCCACCTCGTTTACCCTTGTCAGGCTCCACCTTATTCTCTATGACTTCCTTCTCCTCCATACTCAGCAAAGTATTATCAAGTTTGAAAAATTGACAAGTTTTCAAACCATATTCCCAATTTCAACTGACCCGTACCGCTCACTTTTTCTTCGGCAGCCTTATCTTTCCATTCTCAGATTCCCAGCCCTCGATATAGTTTGTCAAAGCCACATCGAGAAGATCCTTAAGAAGGCTTCCTTCGACAAGCGATATATACTTGAGTTTCCTGAGAAGTTCCGGATTCACAATAAACGTGGCACGGATCTCCTCCTTCTTGGCGTTGGTCGTTCCCTTCTTGGGTCTCCCGACATTCCGGTAGCGTTTAGCCTCCAGATTCTCCTGCATCTCATCAACTTTCTCAGTTGGAAGCTGCTCAATATCGTGTTCCTGAACAGAAACTGTCTCCTGACTTTCCTCCGTATGCTTCGGCTCACCCATAATGCCGCTCATCAGTGATGCCAGATTCTTCTTAGCCATATTCTTCTATGATTAGGTTACTTGATTATCCTGTGCGGAATAATCAAGTAGCAAAGATTACTGATAATAATGATTACTGAAAATATAGTTTACCAATTATTCCCTCGCAAGAATCTCTTCTGCAAGAGCCTTGTAATCGGCAGCCCCATTGCTTTTGGGGTCATATTCAAAGATAGACTCACCCGATAGCGGCATTTCCGCAAGCGCGATATTCTCACGAATCTTGGTCTTGAACACCTTGTCGGCATACCTGTTCTCAATCATCGCTACCACCTCCTTATTGAGTTTGCGGTTATTGAACCGGGTAAAGAACACTCCCCCGAGTTTCAGATTCGGGTTGACTCTCTTCCTCACCTCGTTCACCACATCGTCAAGCATCGTCAGACCCTTCAGAGGCAGAGCCTCGGCTGTAAGGGGGATGAACAATTCGTCGGAAGCAACAAGCGCATTGGTGGTAACTATGCCCAAAGAGGGAGGACAGTCTATCAGTATATAATCATAATTGCCGGCATGTTCCTCAAGCAGGGATTTCAGTATTCCCTCACGTGCAATCTTTGTAGCCATGTCAATTTCAGCGCGTGCCAGTTCAAGGGAAGCCGGAACCAGGTCAAGGTTTTCCCTAACGCTGACAATCGGCAACGGCTCATCCTTCACAAGAGCGTCATATACGCTACGCTCCGGGTCCTCATTCTGCGTAAGCGTAAACGAAAGATTCTGCTGGGCGTCAAGGTCTATCAGCAACACCCGTTTTCCACGTATTGCGAGTGCGACACCCAAGGTTGCGGTCGATGTGGTCTTCCCCACACCGCCTTTATGGCTTTCTATGGTAATGATTCTTGCAGACATAAGATTGATATTATTAGATTACAAAGATAATAAAAATATTTGATATAATATTACTATATTACCAATTTATTTCGCTGAAATTAAGAAAAAAAAGAATGTCCGACCCTCGCCTCGCAGAAAGAGCCGGACTTGATTTCAAGAACTCCAAAAACTATGCAGCCGTTTCCTGCGTCTGCGGTATCTCGGCTTCATTCCGAGGGGTATCTTCCTCAGTTTCGGGTGTAGGTTCGGGTGCAGTGTCAGACTCACCCTCCTTTGCGATTAGGTCATTATAGACCGCTATTCTTTCCTCTATGCGCTGATGTCGTTTCTCATAGACCTCGTTGTGCTCGGTTTCAATAGTGGCAAGTTCATCGGGCATGTGCTTCCTTGCGAATGAAAGGAGGAAGTCACCGACTGCGGTATCTCGATATGCTCCCTTGAAATTCTCGATAAGGAAGTCACGGCGGATGATAGCCTTTGTCCTTGCATTGAGGTTGGCGATGACATTCAGTTTCTCTTCCTCGGTGATTGGGTAGTAAGACTGCTTGCGGTCGGTCAGTCCTACGGCTTCGTAGTGTTCCTTTCGGAGGGAAGAAAGGAGGAAGAAATATATCATCTTGTCCTCGTCTTGGGTGAACTTGCTCTCGGTGATGTCGGCTTCAAGGATTTTCTTCTTTGTGTCCTCAATGGTCTTCTCCATTGCGATTTCCTTGTTGCGCTTGTCCTTAGCCTCCAACTTGGCAATCTCCGCCTCGGGGGTCTTCTCGTTTGTGCCGTTTCCGTTGGAGGAATCGGATTCTTTCGCTTTCTCACGATAGGCAAGGAAAATATCGTGGGTTTGGAAATAGATGCAAATGGAGATTTCCCCTGCTTCAAGTCGGATGTTCACCTTTTCAAGGTTCTCCGTGTAGCGATTGAGGGCGTTCTCATATCTTTCCCTATGGTTGGCATACTCCTCGGGTGAGTCATAATCCAATTCAACAGGAGCGACAGGTTCAACAGGATATGGCGAAGGGGTGCCGTTGATTTCCGCGATGTCATAGCCTCTCTCCGCAAGAGCATTAGCCACGACCTCATTCTTGCTATACTGGCTTTGCAGGATTTCAGCCGTCGGGTGTTGGCTGATAAGATAGAGAGCCGTGTCAAGTATATAGGAGTTGTGCTTCTCCAAAAGACACTCCCGATTGGCACAATTCCCTTCCTCTCCCTCCTCGGTAAATAGGAGCAAATTGCGAGTGTTGTGGGGGCATAGGGCGCAAGCCGACTTGTCAAACTTGTATCGGCATAGGCTCATTGTGTACTGCGACTCAATCCTCTGCGCTATCTCGGATGCTTTGAGACCACGCCAAGAGCCATAAAGGTTGTCGGCAAAGTGGGATTTATAGACCTCGCTCTGAATCTGCTCAGAGTAACGGCATATCTCGGTTGCTACACTGACCGTGATTTCATCCTCGTCAAGCATACGCGCGATTTCGGGAATGAGAGCCGAAAATTTGAGTCGGGTTCTAATATAGTTGGGCGATTTGCCGAAATGCACGGCAAGTGAATTGATGTCATAGCGACCACTCTCCAAAAGTCGTTGGAAAGCGTTTGCTTCCTCGGTCGGTGTGATGTCCTCACGTTGAAGATTCTCGGCAATAGCCATTTCCTCGGCTGTGGCTTCATCCACCTCATAGACCACTGCCGGAATCACTTCCCTCTCGGCAAGTCGGGAAGCGCGGAAACGTCTTTCACCATAGATGATTTCATAGCGGTCGGTGTCGGCGATAGGTCGGAGTGCGATAGGCTGAATCACTCCCTGCTTACGGATGCTCTCCGCAAGTTCGGAGAGACCGGCTTCACCGAAGTTCCCACGAGGGTTAAACGAGTTGGGCTGAATCTGTTCCAGAGCCACCATAGTGGCGTTTACTGCAGATGCAGTAGGGATTGCATTTGTTTCCATACTGAATGAGTTTTTGGGTTCTTTGAAATTTGAGAGTTCTATTCATTTCCCTTTTGTTGATGCTCTTTTGAGCATCTCCGGCAGGGGCGACCGTTTTTCGTGCGGTTTTCCACTGCGTCCAGAAGGGAGGATAAGGCAAGTGTGCAGTCAAAGGGTGAAGACGGAATACCCAATTTTTAGCATAAAAATTGTGGAAGGCTGCCGGCAAGCCCTAGGACCGCAAGCACGGCGGCACTTGCCATTCCTCACGGACGCAGTAACTTTGCACGGCAAAACGTCACGCTGCCGATGCTCAATTAGCATTAGGGAAAGAAGTAGATTAGCCCGGTTATCTTTTCAAGCAAGTTCCCTTTTACAGGTTAGATTTCGTTTCAGATTGGCACCCGATTAAGATTCATTCTCCCCAAAAGGCATGAACGCCCGAGACATAGGAGTGGAGACTTGTCTCAACCGCTATGACTCAGGCGTTGATGCCACACCCTGTGACACCAAAGTAATAAAAAAAGAACCGGCTGAAGATGCTCGGTGTCATCGACACGGAGCATATCAGCCGATTAGCTTCCAGATACGAGGCGTCCAGAGTTGCCTAAAAGAGAGTTCCTGGTTTACAGGCTGTCCTACTTAAGATAAGGTTTTAGCGCATCGAATCTCTCGATCTGTTTTTGGGTGAGCTTGCCTTTCATCTTGGCATCCGCAGGAGTGAGCACGAGAAACATGTAAGCAGACGCTTCCTTCTTGTTAAAGTTGTCAAAATACTCTTGAAAAGCCTCGGGACTCATAGATTTTTGTTTTTCAACGAAAATCTCCAATTGTCCTATGATATAATCATAATCTTTTTCAGAAAGAGAACCCTTATGGTTATAATAGGCGTTTATTCGCTCTATATCCCAGTCATTCCCAGAAGAAACCGGGTTTTCTGATTCAGATACCACTTCCTTGCCAGTAGTGGCTGATGCTTCTTTGTCTGCCTTTCCTGAACAGGAGGTATAACATGTCATTGACATTACCCCCATCCCTGCGACCAACAACATTCTTGAAATTCTTCTCATAATCTCTAATATTCAAAATATTTTGCAAAATTACTAAAATATGTTCTCACTTCAATTAAAAAAGGACGACTTGTTTCCCTATTCTTATCATTACTACCCAGGACTCCGGTATTTCATAAGGAAATTGCAAGTTGTCTTTGATAAAAACCTACCAAGTATTTCAAAGAGGGGGTTTTGCGAGTGTGCGAAGCAAAACCGCCCCGACCGGGAAGGTCGGAGCAGGCACATAGGAATGGGATTTAGAGGGTCATTACAATGCAATCAACCACTTCCGAGGCTTCTCCGAAGGCAGGGAAATTGGAGAAATAGGGGTAGCAATAACCCTCGTCTTCGGAGGCAGTTGTGACGTCATGTACTTTGTTTTCGACGTACCACGTATCAACAATGGCAAGGTCATCATCAGTTAGACCTGTACTATCTCCGTTAATGAGATAGCACAACGCCCAAGTAGGGATTGGTTCGGTCATAAATTCCATAGCAGATAAGTTTAGTTGTGATAGGAAGCGATTGTTCCGATGTAGAGTTTATCGCCTTTCGACAATAGACTCACCATTTCCATAAGGTCAGCCGAACATTCGGCGGTTACCGACCCTCGGTAAAACTCAGTCACGAAAAGGGTATCAGTGCCAAGAGGGTTAGTGATAGCCTTTTTCAGTTCCCCGATTGGACCCATCCATTTCATCACATTGGAAGGAGTGACTTGAACGGAAAGAGTCATGATGTGGTCGCATTGAGTTTTGCTCCATTTATTGAAGCCTCCGTTGTAGATGAGGGTGTTATTGTCAGACTTGGTGAACATTCCCTTCGGAAGAATATTCTCTGCAAGGTGCTTGATGTTGAGTTCGCGTTCGCTTTCGTCAATGTTATCAACGTAAGAGATAGACGCCATTTCTCCGGCTTCAATAAGGTCGATGTTCAGAAAGTCGTGCTCTGCAATCGGCTTCGTGCTGATTTGGAAGATAATGCTGTGCATAGTCCTTGAAATTTTGGGGTTCTAATTCTTTTCCCTTTTGTTGATGCTCATTTGAGCACCTTCGGCAGGGCTGGCCGTTTTTACGTGCAAGTCCAAACTGCGCCCAATAGGGAGGATTAGGCAAGTGTGCCCCGGCATCACTTGACGTTCCTCCCGGGCGCAGTATCTTTGCACCGAAAAAACGCTACACTGCCGAGGCTCAATTAGCATAAGGGCTAGGAAGTTTAGATAATTGCATATTTCCATCTTCATTGATTATGACACCCACTAAAAGAAGGCATAATCTTTTGGATTAAACCTTTTTCATCATTTATGGTCTAATATAAAAATAATTATTATAATAATCTAAAATATGTTTGTTGTTTTTGATACAAATACTTACAGGAGCTTGGTAAATGGTCTAACAGGTCAAGAGGCGCTTGATAGAATTGCTAAAATTAAAGAAAAGGAGGCAGCCAAAGGGGTAAGGTCCTTAATTTCTTCTACTGTAGCTTCTGAACTGATCACCCATGTCCTGGATGGTGGAAGGTTTGAAGGAGAAGGTGATTGTACTAAGGCTTTGAGAGTAATGTATGATCACTGCGGAGACAGTAAAGAATATGGAATTGTTCCTTCTCCAGAGGTTCAATTAGCAAAAGAATTATTCAGTAAAGAAGATAGAACAGGGATACAGACAGAAAAGGCAATTGTAGAAATTGTATATCAACTTTATGTTTCCCCATCTGAAGAAACTGTTGAGACACTCCGCCAAAATATAGAAAGTATTGCAAAACACAACGAAGAGGTTGAGAGAATGATGGCTGGTTTCTTAGTGAAGTTAGCGAAGATATGGCGTACATCTGAGTCCTCAGAAATTGAGAAAATGAACCAAATAAGAGATATTCAATCATTAGCTCTTATAAGCAGTATTGCAACTAAGATTAATTATGAATATCAAAAATCTGATAACTATTTTGAGCTTTATAAAATTTTCGAGACATCTCTCAAATTATATCAAGAACGCTATCCCGTTCCCTTGCAGATGATGGTGGATTTCTGTAAGAAGTTACCTAATGAGAAGTTCATTCCTGATAAACCCGAGCGAGTTAATCAAGTATGGGATCAACGTATCTTACATGTTGCAGGCCAATCTATTCAACAACAACCTATCATACTAGTTACAAATGATCAAGCCATGCTTGAAGCTGCAAAAAATTCAAAGGCTCCTGTAACTTCCTCCAATTCAGATTTTACAGAACCTAATACTGATCCCACCTCTATTTCCAACAATGTTATGGCATACTCAGATTATATTTCATGGCTCGGTTTTACCGACTAACAACCTTATTTGTATAACTAATGTGGCCAAAATTACTTGAAAAACTTTGCAGATTCATTTCTTAAGATGGATGCTATCTGGCAGTAATTATCTACTAGTTTAAGATGATTATAGATTCCATAGACATAAGAATAACGGATGGAGATATACACGTCTTTAAACCGCATCCCGTTTTTCGGCAGCGATGTATTTTAAAATAAGATTCGACTGAAATGCTCGATGTCATCGAAACGGAAAATTTCGGCCGATAAGTTTTTAAGATATATAACGCTTAGAATTGTAGAAAGAGTGGGTATCGTCTACACCCAATATCACTTAAGAATAAGGGCATAGGCATTAATTGAAGTTACAATGTGTACTTCAATTAATGCTTACATAGTAAAATATAGGACAAAGAACACTCAGGATAACATTGGAATCAAGGAGTTTAGCCTTATTTCTCTATAATTCCGTGTAAAAATATCAAGAATTTTTGATAAATTTGTATCCAATAAAGGGACTTATGGCAGACAATACTGTAAATATGAGAAAATCAATGCGCAAGATGTTTAAATGGGTCTTGTGTGTTTTTGTATTTTTAAGCGTAGCAATTATTTTTAAGTTATTTATATTTTCACCTTTTAGAATAACAAGCAACTCAATGAGTCCAATGTTAAAAAAGGGGGATATCGTAATAGTCAATAAACTTATCTATGGCATTAGAAGCAGTAAAGTTGTAAAAGTGGAAGGTCATACCCTACGATCATACAATAGAACGAGAGGACTGGGCAGAATTAATCATGACGACGTTATTGTTTTTAATTATCCCTATAAAGAATGGGATAGATGGGATGAAATATGTTTTCAGCCAAATAAATATTATGTAAAGAGATGCATTGCCTTACCGGGAGATAGCTTGACAATTATAAATGGAGAATATATTATCAAAGGAAATAAGGGACAACTTAAAGGAGGATATTCTCAAGAAGTATTTTACAATGCCAATAGACACCAACATAATTTACCTGATACGGTAATTCCATATTCTCCTCATAATAAGTTGTGGACGGTATATAATATGGGACCTATTTACATCCCTAAGCGTGGCGATGTTGTGCAACTTGACTCTGTAAATTCTGTTATCTATCGAAATATTATTGAATGGGAAATAGCTAATGCTTCCCATGGTAAACAACAATGCAATGAACATAAGGAGCATACTTTTACTAATAATTATTACTTTATGGCAGGAGACAATGTCAGAGAATCTGTTGATTCGAGATTTTGGGGGCTACTGCCAGAATGTTTTATAATAGGAAAAGTATCTTTTACTTTGTAACTCTATCGTTTGCACTCCAATTTTAATAATCAATGCCATTCTTGCTGGTTTTCCTCATTTAAAGTAAATATCCTGATATTCTTACCCTTGGTTAAATCTTTTAGGATTAAAATTGAATTTGAAGGTATTTCAGAGAATTCAACATAAGAAGAAGTGGCTTTCTGTTTTCCAATAGAAGTCCATTTATCCTTATCCCAATATAATAGTTGATATACATCTCCTAATTCAATAGAATTACCATCCCCTCTGCCAACAAAAATAATCTTTTCAATACCAATGGGTTCTCCAAAATCCATACCAACCCAACCATCTCTATCAATAGGAGCATCGAAAGAGGTAAGCCAATTATTGTCAAAGACATTCTCCTTCACTCGCCCATATTCCGGATGCTTGCATCCTTCTGTTCCTATAATCTTCCCATAAACAGGCTGATGAGTAATACGATTATAAAATATAATTTCAGCAATACTACAATATGTATCTGGTTCCGACTGAATATAGCGCCAATATCTATATTTCCCGATAGAATCGGAGATGTTGACTTGTTGAGTTATAGCAGAGCCATCTTGAATCACGTATATGGTATCTGGATTAGTGAATAGCGAATTATTTGATGCCTCAAACCTTCCACCCACCATTCTTTGCGAATATTTTGAAGCGTATTCTAACGTGGGGTATTTACGATGCAATTTAGCCGATTGTTTATTATTTGAATCTGCTATGAAATAATGAGACATACCGCATTGATCTAATATAAATGGGTCGGATAAATATTCGACATTGCCATTTGGTAAATATCTCATAAGTATATAGACGCAGTCCAGTCCCATATCTTTAAATGAAACATTTCCATCAGAACAATAGGCAAAATGAATGGGAGACCAGCTATCTTCGTCAGAGACTCCTAAATAGACAAAACCATTTGGAGAATCAATCCCACTGAAATTAACATCACTGCAATTGATATATTCTCGGGTTACATCTTTTTGAAAGATACTCTTAAAAGTTGTAGGTACATATTTCTCGATTTGATTCAATTCCTTAAGGTCATCATTTATCGAATAGGTATATCGGAACACTTTGGCTAATTTCTCTTCTATCTTATGAGGTGCACCGGGTTCTGTAAAAAAAGCACTAAATGGAATATTTTTACCCGTCTGAGCTAATACACAGTTCCATTTATGTCCTAAATCTCGATAAGCCCATTGAGGTGTGTAATCCATCACTGTTGGAATACCTTGAGCTCTGAATAAGGAAGTCATCAAATCAGCATAGTCATCGCATTTCCCGAATGACATTTTTACTTTTGAAGAAACTTTATATATTGGAAAATCCAAAGACCAACTTAAAAAAGGATGGATTGAATCAATCAAGTTCTTGCTTAAAATTACAGATGCATTAAAGGTAGAATGCTTAAACATGTCACAATACTTTAAATTATCTAAACCATCAGAACAATAAGTTGCGAACTCTTCTCTCCAATTATCAAATGGTTGTAGTTCATGAACTTTATATGGGAGGAGATATTCACAAAATTCTTCAAAAGAAAGATGAGCTGCCCATGGC
>CAMWZE010000028.1 GCA_947178685.1 uncultured Porphyromonadaceae bacterium | reverse complement strand
CTGATATGCTTGAGCACATTCAGGATTATTTTCATGAGGCCGGCATTGAGCTTGGGGCGCCGCATTATTTCGCCACCCGTGACGGTAGCGGCTCTAAGATTCCGAAAAACTTCGGACGAATCTAATCATCAGATGATGCTGCGGCACGGTAGCGTGGGTGGTGTTCAAGAAGTTCGCGACGCAGGCGCGAGCGGTCGAGATGCAGATAGATTTCCGTTGTAGCTATCGACTCGTGGCCGAGCATCTCCTGAATGGCCCGGAGGTTGGCACCCCCTTCGAGAAGATGCGTGGCAAAGGAATGGCGCATAGTGTGGGGGCTTACGGTTTTCTGTATCCCTGCTAATGCCGCGAGATCGCGTATTATGTAGAACACCATGACTCTCGAGAGGGGAGCGCCACGTCGGTTGAGGAATAGGATATCTTGGCCGGATGGCTTTATAGTCTGTCGGTTACGTCGCGGTAGATATTCACGAATCAGTTCCACTGATGCAGGTGACATTGGCACCATCCTCTGTTTGTTTCCCTTTCCCTCCACGATAAGGAGACGGTCGTCAAGATTAAGCCTTGATATCCTCAAGCCCACTAACTCGCTTACGCGCAGTCCGGATCCATAGAGAGTCTCAATAATCGCTTCGTTGCGGAGAGCCTCTTCCTTATCTTGAGGTATTGCGCCCAGCATGGCGTCGATCTCCTCAATACTCAGAACATCGGGAAGGTGACGCGGGAGCTGGGGAGATTCAAGCAGTTCGGAAGGGTCGGTAAGTATATATCCTTCGAGACGAAGGAATTTGAAGAAAGCGCGTATTCCGGCTATCATGCGGGCTTGGGAACGAGGTGAGATGCCGAGGTCGCGGAGAGTGGCGAGGAGTTCGTGAAGATCACCTTCGGTCACCTCAGAGAGGGGGATGGAGCGTTCTTCAAGAAACTCGAGGAGGTGTGAAGTATCTACGAGATATGCATCGGCTGTATTTGACGAGAGGGAGCGTTCGAGACGTAGATATGCCTCGAAATCCCGACGCAATTCGTCGGATGTTCGTAATTCACGGCGTCCACTGTTCATATTTCATTTTGTTTAAAAGGCCGGAAAATACTAAGTATTTCCGAAACGCATGGTATAGGCTACGAAGGCCATTTCCTGCCGTGGCACGGCCAGCAGGAGCCTTGTGCCATGCAGTATGAGTCCGTGGCCTCTATTCTCAGTTGCCTGTGACTTGCACTCCGCCGTAGCCTCAAAGGCTCCGTAGATAGCTTTCACGCAGGCCTCGGAGGGATTCAGGACAAGGATTACCGACCCTGAGGATAGGCGGGAGACAAGAGATTCGGGGGAGGGTCCGGAAGGTGTGGCCACGAGTAGATCCCCGTCTTGAGGAGAGGGGAGAGTTTCCCCGTCGGAGGTGTAGACGCAGGTGACTACAGAGGCGGCTTCAGCAGCGGCAAGCATGGCAGGGAGACCCTCCGGAAGAAGGAGACGCCGGCTGCCGAGCTGCACAAGAAGCCGGAGCAGAAGGCGTGCATCTGAGCGGGAGTGCGGATAACCTCTGAAGCCCGGTGCCAATATCACCCGGTCAATGGCGGTGTATCCGTAGTAGGCATAATCAGCACCCGGACTCACCGCCATCTTTACAAGGTTATATGCAAATGGCGAATGTACGCCGAAGCCACGGGAGTGGCGCCAGCGTACATATGCATTGAATATAGGAGTAAGGATTATCATTAATCAGCTTTTCTTCGCGGGTGATTTACCGGCGGCGAAGATGTTTATTAGCCATACTATAATGGCGACGAGGCAAAGTGCGTAGATGGCGATCACAGATCCCAGGGCCACACAGTCGGTTACACGAGAGCTCTTAGGATCGAATTTCATCACGATTTCATGAGTTCCGGCCGGAATCTGCATGGCACGGAGCACATAATCAACACGGCCTATCTGTGCCGGTGTGCCATCAATTGTGGCCTCCCAGCCCCAAGGGAAGAATATCTCACTGAATACGGCCAGATTGCCGTTGGTGGAATGAGCCTTATAAGAGAGGCGGTTGGGTGCGTATGATGTCTCGTAGATAGTGTCACCGGGGAGCACCGGGTTGGCCTTACCTAATACAGACTCGAATGTGCGGTCGGCCACAGCATAGCGTCCCGGATTGATAGTGTCGAGAACACTCATCTCTGCATTGGCGTCGGCAACATAGAATATGGAATCCACCATCCAGGCGTTGCCAAGGGCGTAAGGATTGATTTGATAGTTATCGTCGCGCAGGAAGTATTTTGCATTGAGCATATTTAGCACCTGCATGTTTCCCTGGAGTATCTGGTGTTTGAGGAGGTCCTCGTATCTTGTCAGTTTGGCTGCATGGTAGCCGCCGATAGTCTTGTGGAAATAAGAGGAGCGTGCCTCCATGAGATGGGCGGCGTCATACACTCTATAATTAGATTTATCTTGGAGGATTGCCTTGTCGGCTTCGGTCATATTGAACGCCTGCTCCATGGGCATAGGCTCAGTAAAGTTTTCCGAGTTGACGTAGCGTTTGTTGAGGGGGAACAGGTCTAAGAGGGCCACCGCGGTGAGACAGCATACGAATACGGTCTGATTTGGCCATACTCCCTTGAACCACATCAACATTACTCCTGTGCCGAGAAGAATGAAGATGAGGGAGCGCAGTGAATCGGCAGAGACAAGACTCATGCGTATCTGCCTTATCGCATCCCACACAGGAGCATACTGGGGATTGGTGAAGAGACCCATTGATGTAAGCTGGTCGATCTCGGTTTGGGAGAACGGCTGCCCGAAGATAGATGGCATGGCCCATCCTGCGAGGCATATGAGGGAACCTGCGCCCATCACCGTATAGAATGTCCACTTGTTCTCCTTGAAGAAATCGGGGGTCTCAATTATCTTGCGGATACACATGGCTGCGAGAAGTGGTATGGTGAATTCCACAATCACGAGTATGCTCGACACCGCACGGAATTTGTTATAGCCGGGGAAGTTGTCGATGAAGATATCGGTCAGGAAAGAGAAGTTATGTCCCCAGGAGAGCAAGATCGCGAGAATCGAGACTCCGAATAGAGCCCATTTCATAGGTCCCGGCACTACGAAAAGAGCCAGAATCGCGAGCATCAGCACGAAAGCACCCACATACACGGGTCCGTTTGTCCCGGGCTGGTCGCCGAAATATTGAGTGAACTGGGAAATGAACTGCCTTATCTCAGGCTGGAGATAAAGCTCCTCCGCCTTATCGGTATCGCCTACGGAAAGCAGCATGTTGTCGCCGGCCACCGGTTTTATCGAAGCACCACCTTTTACATTTGGAATCAGGAGTGTGAAGGTTTCATCAAGGCCGTAGCTCCATGCTGTGATGGCGTTTCGGTTCATTCCTCCGGTGTCGTCGTTCTGTCCCGGAGTGGAGAGATCCGTAGCCCGTCCGCGTACAGTCTCCTTGGCATATTCGGCAGAGTTATACAGGCTGGGTGAATTTGCACCAACTGCGATTACACCAGCCGCGATGCAGCAAAGAGTTGCGATAAACCAGCGTTTCATCATATGCTTACGCACAGCTGTCCAGAGCCATGCGATCACCATGAACAGTATCACGAAGCAGAAATAATAAGACATCTGCGGATGGTTGCTCTGCAGTTGGAGCGCTCCGAAAAGAGCGGTGAGCGCTATGCCGGGTATGTATTTACCTCTGTAGCATAGCATAATGCCGCCTATTGTCGGAGGGATGTAAGCGAGTGTGACAAACTTCCAGATGTGTCCGGCTCCGATAAGAATGATGAAATATGATGAGAAACCCCATGCCACTGCAGCGAATAGAGCCACAGGCCATCTGAGCTTATAGCACAGTCCCATTATGAAGAAACCGAGCATCATTGCAAACAGGAGGTTTGCCGGAGCGGGTAGCCAAAGCTGGAAAGCACGCCCCACCCATGCCAGAGCCTTGTTGGCCGGATATGAAGGAGCGATCTGGAAGTTAGGCATTCCGGAGAAGAGGGAGTTAGTCCAACGTGTGGTCTCCCCGGTAGCTTCTGTGAATGCTTTACCCTCCTGTCCATTCGCTAAGCCCTGCATTGTGTCGTGTTGCTGCAATACGTTTCCCTGCACGTCGTCAGGAAAGAAAAAGAAGAAAGCCACCACTGCAAGGAGCAGAGCGGCCAGCAGAGAGTAAATATAAGTTTTTTTCATTATTGAGTATCTATGATTGAGAGTTGGTTATGAGGATTGAACACCTGCGACAAACCTGCTCTTGTACACGGTTTCGTGTATATAAATTGAATTCTGCTGGCTGGAAAAATGGATCTGTCGGCGGGTTAATGGTCATGTTTGAAAAGATACCGGGAATATCGGTGAATATTCCCGGCATTATGGTGATGTGTCAGTCTTCGTCGGTGTTGATATAGATCTGGCGATTCATACTCTGTTCAAGAGAGATCAGTGTCTCTGTGCCCGACACGCCGGAGATGTGCTGGATCTGATCGTTCAGAAGCTCCATAAGGTGCTGGTTGTCTTGTGCATATACTTTTATCAGTATTGAATACGGGCCTGTGGTGAAGTGACATTCAACCACTTCGGGAATTTTCTCCAATTCACGCACTACCTCACGATACATGTAACCCTTGTCAAGGTTTACACCCACATAAGTGCATGTGTTGTATCCGAGAGCCTTGGGGTTGACTGTATAGCCTGATCCGGTGATGACTTTCATCTCAATCAGTCGCTGTATGCGCTGATGGATGGCAGCCCTTGAAACGCCACACTCCAAGGCTACGTCCTTTGAAGCTATACGGGCGTTCTTCATGATGATGTTCAGAATTTTCTTGTCTAAGTTATCGATACGATCCATGGTTGAAGATTAGTTGGGGTTTGATCCTCATTGAGGAGATGATGATTTGTGAGGAGATGATTGTGCAAATTTATCATTAATTTGCGAAATATACAACTTTTCGCAATAAAAACAGCCTTAGAATAGCTGTTAAAAGTGGTAAATGATAGAAAAAGGTTAAAACGTGCACTCACATTTGACAGCTATCGGTTTAATATGTCAAGGAATTTGCTGCGATGTTGTAACGGAGTCCCTTGTGCTTCGTAGAAGGTCGAGAGAGGGATCATATACCGGACTGTCTATGCCGAGGAACCCGAGAACAGTATGAAACACATTGTGCTGAGATGCCTCACGGTTACGGTCGGGTGTCAGGGTGCTGTCGTTCGTCCATATCAGGAATGGTATCTCCTTTTGCACTTTGGGGGCTACCGACATAGGGAGGCCGTGCATATATAGTCCATCCTCACCGAGCGATTCGCCATGGTCGGAGATATAGATAACGGCTCCACGACGGTCGGGAATTTCACGGAGAGTCTCGATGGCATCATGCACAAGGCGGTCGGTGTAGAGAATGGTGTTGTCGTAGGCATTCATAAGTTCCTCCGGGTTGGCTTTCGACATCTCGACCGTTGTGCATACGGGCTTGAACTGCTCAAACTCGGCCGGATACTTGAGGTTGTAGGTGGGTCCGTGGCTTGTGCTGGTGTGAAGCACGATAAACACCTTCTTGGCCGGATTGGATGCTATGGAGTCGCGCAGACTTTCCAGCAGTATTCCGTCATATCTGGAGTCGGCCTTCGGATACAGCTTCTCAAGAGCCGGAACGTTGTAGTATTTAGGGAAATGGAGAGGGGTCTCCCCCCAGTTGCTTGTGCGCCATGTGACGTCTACTCCGTTGCGGTATAGGTAATTGGGTAGTATTTCATAAAGCTTGCCGGTGGGTTTGTGTTCAAGGATAGCCTTCACACCGGCGGTAGTGTATGTAGCGGCCGATTCGGCAATGAATGGAGTGACGCTGTCTTTCTCAAGGAGAGGATTGGTGGGACGTTCGTAACCGTAGAGAGAGAAGTTGGCACGACGGGCCGACTCGCCGATTATCAGGATGCATACGTCGTTGCTGTCGGTGGCAATGCGGGCATCGGGGAGAGGTATCTCCTTACGGTTGTGTTCGCGTTGGGCATTCCAGAAGCGTATACTGTTGGCCGTATAAGACCATGGCATAATTATGGCGCCTATCTGGGTGGAGTTCCGGTCGATCCAGGTCCAGTTGTTCATATTTATCAGAGCGAGAAGAATACTGATACCTAAGGAGATGCCGGTGTTGGTAAAGAAGCGTTTCCATTTGCCGTAATTCACTTTCTGCATGAAAATGTAGACACAGGGCACCACTCCCAGCAGCACCACATATAGTATTAACGCCCAAGAGAAAAATCCGGACGCCTCGGAATAGCGAGTGTTGAATACATTGCCCATCATCTGCTTGGTGAGGAATGTATCGTAGGTTACCACAAAGTAGAGGCTGATGGCATTCGCTATGAATGTGAAGGCCAGAATGCATTTGCCCACAATGCGACAAAGGTAGAGGATCAGATAATATGCGAAGAAGTTGAGCGCGAGCATAATCACCAGCAGACTTGCTGTGATTTGGAAACTGTTCCAGCCCCCTTCTACATTATTCATAACATAGCTGAAGAAGGGATAATGGTAGGCGAGGAGAGTGAAGATGCTGAGCACAGCAGCGAAGAGAGTGAGGGAGATGGGGCGGTGCAATAGGCTCGATTTATGGGAGGATTTGTAGTTCATAATTCACGATTCACAATTCACAATTCATAATGCATAATTCATAATGCATAATGCGGAGTTCAATTCATAATTCATAACTTCTGATTCCTGATTCCTAATTATGAGAGGGTTTGCGTACAACTCGGTATAGAAGGCGGATGTCGATCGCTAAGAGGATTACGAGCAGGAGATTGAAGAGTATGGTGAGAGGAATGTTGACAGTATGGGTGGGCTCCCTATACGGGGTTGCGCTCTTTGAGGCATCATATCGGGCAAAGGGATTTGAGTAGATTGCCTCTCCGGCCGGAAACCATGCAGTGAAGCGTGCATAGGGGTCGGTGGCTTTCATCACATATCGTATGGAATCTGTATCTACGGCGCTAAGTAGCGTTGCGTGATCTTGTCCGAACACCTTGATGCTGTCGGCTTTTTGGGAGAGATCCATGAAGATGGTGTCTCCGGCAAGTCCGATAGATGTGACGTATGGAAGATGCTTGTTGGCCTCATATTTTACATCCCAGTCGCCATTCCCATAGTCGGGGATGCGCATGGAGTAATAGCCGCCACTGAGGAGGGTGGTCTTGAGATCGTCATAATGAGCTGTGGGCACTGACAGGAAGTTGCAACGGCGAGCTATCTTGTTGGAACGGTCAGCATAATGTAGGTCGTCGTTGGCGAGGCCGAATGTGTAGTGACCGGCGCTGAGCGACCAGTCCCAATATTCATTCTCAGTCGTCTTGCCTGCATCGAGTTCCATAATCTGATAGCCTTCAAGCTTCTGCATATGGTTTCGGCAGGTGCCGATTGTGCGTGCGGGATGGTTCATCTGAATGAAATCGGCATCCTTGGAGAGATAATCAAGTTGAAACTGCTTTTGCGAAGCGATGAGTGGCACAAGATGGTCGAACGGATTAACCTTGCTTGCGCCGAATACAAGCTTATGGTATTTGAACAGTCCATATCCATGCTCATAGACGTTAACCTGCAGGGTAGAGTCGTAGGGATGGGGAGTCAGTTCATTATGGTTGGAGAATGTCACGATGTCATATCCGAGCTTGCGGTAGGCTGCATCGGTTTCAGCGGGCCAGTATTCACACTCATTGGGAGGGATGGGTCCCTTCACGCGTGTGTGGGTATGGAAATTTGCTCTTTTCCAGCGGTCGGTGGTGTCTACTTTGGCATAAGGATTGAATATGTCGGGACCTGAGAAAGGTTGTGGCTCACTGAAATTATATACAGGAGATACGCTCGTGATGATCACGAGAGCCACAAAGAAAAGCACGATAGCTGCCAATGTGCGTCCGGCAAATCGCAAATGCTTTCTAAACCCTTTATTATTCTTTTCGTCCATATGGAGAGCGAGGTAATATTTTGTTTCTGAAAGGGGAAATCCTATCTCTGCAAAGGTAATACATATTCTCGGATTGAGCAAATCCAACTTTGGTTGAAAGCCGGATAAAAGTTGTTTAATAAGTCGCAAGATAGGTGTAACCGCTAAGGGTGGCGAGCTAAGGGTGGCATCCGGGTCAGGAGGGAAGTGCCGAGAGACGTGAGCGGGCAAAGGCCGATGCTGTCCAGGCGGTGCAGAGACCAATCAGAATCACAGGTATCAGAGAGTAGATTATGTCCATGAACTCAACTTTCACGGGATATGCTTGTATCACGAGCATGGAGGGATCGCCGCCGAGACGAATGAGCCCGAAATATTCCTGCAAAAGACAGAGCGCCAGCCCGAGGATAACGCCTGAGATACCGCCGATGAGTGCCACATACATACTTTCCCACCAGAATATGCCACCTATTTTGCGTCGGCTAAGGCCGAGCGCGAGCAGTGTAGCCATAGACTGCTGTTTCTCAAGCACAAGCATACAGAGGGTGCTGACAATATTGAAAGAGGCTATTACAAGAATGAAGATGAGTATAAGAAATGTAACCCATTTTTCAATCTCGACCATACGGAAGTTCATCTCCTGCTGGCGATAACGGTCCTTGACCGTAAAGTCGGTCCCGAGACGGTTGGAAATTTCAGTGCCGAGCCTGACAACGTCTGTGCCGGGAGTGGCCTTGACCTCTATTGCGGTGGCTTCTGCATCATATTGGAAAAGATCACGCGCCACCGAGATGTCGCAGATGACATTGTTTTCATCGTAGTCGGTCTGCATGGCCTGGAATATATCAGCCACATTTACCGAATCGGTGAGGAATGAGGCCATAGGATTGGCCATGTTTACCCTCCCTTCCCGTCTTGGCGCGAATATGAGCATCGGCACGTCGCCGTTGTAGAATCCGAGTTGCCGGGCCACCCCTACCGAGGCCACCACATCTTTGGTGTCGAGCGATGCGAGTTTGCGACCTCCGGTTATGATGGAGTCAACCCTGGTGAGTTCCGGATAGCGTTGGAAGTCGACTCCGCGCAGAGTTATCGGCATCTCGCGTCCGTCAACGATGGCCAGAGCATTGTCTACCACCGCCGGTAGAGCCATGTCGACTCCGCTTACCTCGGCTATAACGTTGGCAACGGAATCACCGTCGGTGAATGTCTTTCCTACGGCCGGGGTTACCATCACGTCGGGGGCGAGTATGTCAAGTTTGTCGGAGAGTATTGATCGAAATCCGTTGAAAACCGACAAGACACAAATAATGGCGGCGGTGGCTACAGCCACCCCCACCACGGATATCACGGATATTGCGCTTACGGCGCTATGGGATTTCGGGGCCCTCAGATATCGCCATGCGATGCGGGCCGGAAGGGTATTGGAAATCATTCTGCCTCTTTCTTCTCTTCCGAATGTTCCTTATCGGGACCGAGAAGGCGGTCGATATTTTCGATATAGTCGAGCGAGTCGTCGAGATAGAACTGCAGGTCGGGACATTTACGGAGCACTTCCTTCACAGCCTGAGCGAGTTCATAGCGCACAGTCTTCGACTGCTTGTTGATGTTGGCGAGGATCTCCTGACTCTTGGCCGGCGGGAAGATGCTGAGATAAGCTTTTGCGATGCTGAGGTCGGGAGAGACACGAACTGCGCTCACCGACACGATCACGCCCCCTAAAGAGGCTGTCTGACGACGAAATATCTCACTTAGTTCTTTCTGAAGGAGACGTGCTATTTTTGCCTGGCGTTTACTTTCCATAATTTCTTGAATTTTTTATAAATTAAAATGCATTGCCCCGCGTTTCGACTCCAACGGACCGGAGCGTGTTTGCGAGAGTTGCTAATATGATAACGTTTTCAGAATGGTTATCGTTTATGTGCAGGTGAGGAAGTCACGGTATGCGGCGTATGATAGTTAGACCATCTCTGAGTGGTATTATAACTTTTTCCACTCTGTTGTCGGCTGCTACCATATCGTTGAAGCGCATAATTCCAAGTGTCTGCGGAGCACGAGGATTAACTTCGGTTACATGTCCGTCCCAGAGAGTGTTGTCGGCAATGATATAGCCACCCGGTCGGAGGAGAGGTAGGGTTTTCTCGTAATAGAGGGGATAGGCACGTTTGTCGGCATCCATAAATATAAGATCAAACTCACCGGGTGCCCATTGGTTCATCAGCTCTGAGGCATCGCCGATGTGAAGGCGAATCTTGTGGCCGTGGGGAGAGGCGGCGAGGTTGGCGCGGATGAAGTCTTCGCGCTCATCGTCCCCGTCGCTTGTGTCGAGAGCTGCCTCGTCGTCGCG
>CAMWZE010000027.1 GCA_947178685.1 uncultured Porphyromonadaceae bacterium | reverse complement strand
GGATAGTTGACATTTCTATCCATTTTGAGTTGAATTATATGTAGTAGCCATAAATTACATGTAGTAGTCGTAAATTACATGTAGTAGTTGTGAACTACGGCAAAAGGACAAGAATTTGGAGAGCTTGAAAAAGGTATAATTATTTTTAACATTCTAATTATTTGGAGATTAATGGGAAATTCGCAACTTTTTAGAAGTCGATTATATCTTTGCCATTGATTCTCCTATTGACTAATAGATTCCTTTTAGCAACCAAACGTGATATAGAATTATATCACAAAGACACGGAAGATGGAATCTATGCCAAATTGTATAGATATCGAAGGAATTAAAGATTGTTCTCCGTATGAAATAGCCGATACCACCATTCTGCCATAATGTCGCTCAGAGAAGTGCCGGTGAGATATTATATCGAGCCTACGGAAGATTGGTGGCTTAATCAACGCCGAACGGATGTTCTCGGACTTAATATCATTGACGGTACGTGTTTTATCAATAACCTCCGTCTGATAGGCAATGATAATGCTGATCTGATCTTGACACGCGATAGGGGATATCGTAAGGCGACAGGGCAGAAGCATCCTCATTCCTGGACAATCGTTGATAATAAGAACTTATTAAATTGCATTAACAGCTCCTGATTAGATAATCAGGTAGTTATAAAAAATGCTGGGGTATACTACCTATTAAAATTACTTTCTTTTAAGCTTACGCATCCTTATAATCCAATCTCTTTCATACGTTCTCAGAGACGGTAGATGAGTATCAGTATATAGGCGATATAGGCGGCTGTCAAAAGTGCGCCCTCGGCACGGGTGATGGTGCGTGACTTGAAGAACCAGCCGAATAGCAGAAATGCTACCGATGCGCCTAAGAGATAGAGGAGATCGAAGTTACCGATGGTGCCGAAGGGGAGTGGTGTAATCGAGGCGGAAAGCCCGAGCACCATAAGGACGTTGAAGATATTGCTACCTATGACGTTGCCCACGGCGAGACCCGGTTTACCTTTCATGGCAGCTACAATCGATGTGGCAAGTTCAGGCAGAGATGTACCGGCGGCCACGATGGTCAGACCGATGATGGCATCGCTGACACCAAGTCCTGAAGCTATGCCGGATGCACCGTCGACAAATCTGTCGCCTCCCCAGATAAGTGCTGCCAGACCTGCTACGATATATATGATGCTACGCCACACAGGCATTGGTTTGGATGTAGTAGGACTGTTGTCGCTGTCAGTGGCATTATCATTGTGTTTGGCGCTTGCAAAGGTGTAACGCATGAAGAGGATGAAGAAAATCAGCAGAAATAGTCCGCTGAGGCGCGACACTTGATTGATGCCTGTTGGGTCACCGTTTATGATAGCGCTGTTGCCAAGTAACAGTAACACCACCGATGATAGTATGACCATAGGAATCTCCATTGTCATTACGCTGCGCTCGATGACAATGGGACGCACCAGTGCCGTAACACCGATAATGACCAATATGTTGAAGATGTTGCTGCCTACAACGTTGCCTATGGCAATAGGAGCGTGACCGTCGACAGCTCCCAGCACCGATATTACAAGCTCGGGAGCCGATGTGCCGAATGCCACTACAGTAAGACCGACAATCAGGTCGCTTATACCCATGCGACGGGCTATAGCCGACGCACCGTCGGTCAGCGCGTTTGCTCCGGCAAGAATCAATACAAGGCCGATTATCAGCCAAATCACGTTCATTAACATAATCAAGGGGGTGTAGCAGTTAAAATTTATGTTACAATAAAATATACATCTTAGTCTATATAACAACTCATACACTCATCTTTGTTCGAGCGAGGTATATTATCAGCGCTATGTATTGTAATAATGATTAGAAGGACTGAGGTAGAAAAACTAAGTGCTTATTTGTTTTCTAACGATTACTGTTGTAAATTTGCGTATTCAAAACTCAATAAACTATCGATTATGAAAACGATGAGAACCGTTATTCTTATGGTATTAGCCTTCGTTGGCCTTTGTGCCTGCTCCTCGAAGGCAGGGAAAGCCGGCAATGAAGATGCCGATGAAACAAAAACAATAGTATGCTACTTCTCCGCTACGGGCACCACCGCAAAAGCGGCACAACGGATAGCAGATATAACTAAAGGCAAACTATATGAGATAGTTCCTGCAGAACGCTATACAGATGCCGACCTCGATTGGCGAGATAGCCTGAGCCGTAGCTCGGTAGAGATGCACAATCTCTCCTTCCGCCCGGCACTCGCTGATTCTGTGACTGACCTTTCCGGCTATGATGTGGTATTTATCGGCTATCCGAACTGGTGGAATACCCATCCCACCATTATAAATACCTTTATCGAGGCCAACGACTTGAAGGGAAAGAAGATTGTGCCGTTCATGACATCAGGAGGAAGCAACATTCTCAATAGTGAGCAACAGCTCCGTGAGACTTATCCAGGACTTACATTTGAGAAGGGTCTTCTGATGAACGACGTTTCTGACGACGACATTAAGAAATGGGTCGAGGCTATACAATAAAACTTAAGTATCCAAAGTAAGCTACATATAAGAGGCTGTGTCGTAATGAACTGAAAATTACGGCACAGCCTGTTTCTGTAATTAGCCGAGGGTACGAACTGCTTCTTCAAGCAAGGAACGATCGCCACGTGCTTTGTTGCGTACTTTAGTGCGATAGTTGTAGATGGTGGTGACAGAGTATCTGAGGAACCGGGCTATTTTGTCGGAATCGGTGATGCCGAGTCGTATTAGTGCAAAAATACGCAGTTCGGTATTGAGGGTACCTTTTCGTTTCGGCTGGATGGCCTCTTCGGGAAGTAGCAATGCGTTGAAGTCATCCACAAAGTTTGGGAAGAGGTCAAGGAAGGTGTTATCAAAATTCTGATAGAATCCTTTCAGCCGTTCGTCTACTGTATCAGTCGCTTTAAGACGGTTCTTAAGTTCCTCGTTTTTCCCACTTGTAGCGAGTTTCAGTAAAGACTTGCGATACGTGTCGATTGAATCTATCTGCATCATACATTGATCCATGTATTTGCCGATATATGCCTCTTTAAGTCTGGAGTTCTCCTCGATCTTTAGGTAGGCTTCCTTGAGATCTGCATTTGCCTTGTTTAGTCTTTCCACGGCCTCATTGAGCTGGTTATTCATCTCATTGAGCTTCATGTTGGCCTCATTGAGACGGGTATTGGTAAGGAGAAGCCGTTCATTAGCCGCATTCAGACTTTCGTTTGATTTCGTGAGTTTTGAGTTAAGATTATTGAGGGAGTCATTGGCCTCGGCAAGTTGTTTTTTCGATCTGCTGATAGTCTTCATCTGTTTTCCCACATATATTAAGGCGAGTATCAGCACGCCTGCCAGAATTCCAATAATCCAGAGGGCAGAGCGGAGCGATTCCTTCTGTTGGCTTATCTTCTGTACATAAATACCCGATATTTCGGGATAATGGGCGCTTAATTCTACAAGACGTTGGCGTGCATTGCTTTTGTTGGCATCGTCAAAGGCTATGTTCATGAAACGGTAGGCCCTTTCCAGATCCCCCTCTTTGTATAGAAGTAATGCGAGTTGTCTTAGAGACACATACTCCCTTACCGCTGCTTTGATATCGCCAATCGATGAGATTATGAGCTGTTTTTTCAATTCAGGTATGTTGCCAAGATGCTGATAGGAATCGGCCAGTGTCCATGCGCAGATTGCTTTGTCGTGGTCAGATAGCTCGTGTTCAGCCATGTAATTGCTCATAATCTCCACAGCCTTCAAGTATTGTCCGTAGGCATTGTGATGGTCAGCCATACTGATAGCTCGGGCAAGTGATCCCGGCTCATTGACCCTTATGATCGAATCTCGGTAGGCACAGGTCTCAGCGTTATATTTTGCCCTGATAGGGGAGAAGACTGAGAAATCTGCCATATTACCTTTCAGGGTACGCATGATATAGTAATAATAGGGGAGCATATAATCCGGGAGGCTTCCCGGATTGATGTTTCTCATCACATCCCATACCTCATGATACATACCGACCGCTATAAGAGCGGATGCTCGGTTCATACGAGAATCAAGCACTTTTATAGAGTCGCCTAAGTTACGCGCCACCCTTTCCCTTTGCAGACTGTAATAATAGGCTGAGTCGGTATTGAATGGTTTATATGTATCAAACAAGTTGCCTATCAGAGAATATCTTTCCTCATCATTGTCAGCATTCTTCAGACGTATCTTTAGATCGGTGATTATCTCTTCACGTTGGTGCACAAATGTCTCTCGCTGCAGTAATGTTTCTTCAAGAGTCCGCATAAGCGAGTCGGTCTCTTGTGACGATACTTTTGCAGCAATTGTAATAGGCAGCAGAGAAAGTATAAGAATAATGAGCCAAGGTTTCATATTCGCAAAAGTACACAAATTTTGTAATCAGTCAAAGAAATCGTTAATGTTTTAATGGAAGTTGTTTAAACTTTTTCTTTGCTTGGATTTAGATAACTTCCGAATGTGTTTTTTAGCTTGTAGAGGGAGTGTGGTCGGTGCCTGCCATAATGTAAATATCAGCCTGGAGAGTCTTTAATAGCCTTACACAAATGTGTTAAATATGGTGATTGTGACATCTAAAAGGGTGATTATATCACTTATTACCCCACCTTATAACTATCAGGCCACTACATATTATTTTATAAATTATGCTTATTCTCAGCATGTTATAATTGTAAATCTCTACATTTAAGATATGTGTGCTTGTATGGAGAGATAAGAGGTGATAAATTTGCATTCGAAGAGATGAGAGTAAAAGCGGATATTTCCTTTGATATTCATCTCTAAAACCTGACCGAGAAAAACTACAACCAAAAACAATAACCCTATTACATGAAACCTCTACAGAATCTGATGCGGCATCTACAAAAACTTATGCCGCTTGTGCTGACAATCATGACGACATTAAGCATGTCGGCACAACAACAGCAAGTGACGGGAACAGTGACCGATGAATCAGGAGAACCCCTGATTGGCGCCACTGTCATGGCTCAGGAGAGTGGCCAGGGTACGGCCACTGATCTCAACGGTAACTACACTATTATGGCAAACGCACAGGGTAGCCTACGATTCTCTTATGTAGGCTACGAATCAAAAACAGTGCAGGTGGATGGCAGAAATGTCATCAATGTAACGCTTCAGGAGAATAATTCACTTCTTGATGAGCTCGTAGTGGTGGGTTATGGCACTATGAAGAAATCCGATCTTACAGGTGCCGTCGGTTCGATAGGAGGAAAGGATATAAAGGATGTCCCTGTCAACAATGTGGGGCAGGCCCTTCAAGGAAAGATAGCAGGTGTCAACATTGTAGGTGGAGAGAAACCCGGCGACAATGTCACAATTAAGGTGCGTGGCCTCGGCTCCATAAACAATTCGGATCCTCTGGTGGTGATTGACGGTGTGCCTACCGACCTAGGTCTCAATGCCTTGAATCCTCAAGATATAGAGCGCCTTGATGTATTGAAGGATGCATCTGCCACAGCAATCTATGGTTCACGTGGCGCTAATGGTGTGGTGATGATCACAACACGTAAAGGTGTGGCTGGTACTGCCCGGCTGTCTGTCTCGGCAAATGTGGCTTTCTCCAATGTGTCAAATAAGTTCAAACTTCTCGATTCTTCAGGCTATGCGTCTCTGAGCAACGATATGCTCTCGGCGGCAGGACATAACACCAATCCGGCTTGGGCAGATCCGTCATCACTTACTGCATCGACCAATTGGGTGGACGAACTCCTTCATACAGGAGTGATGCAGAACTATACAGTCTCCTATTCCGGTGGCAACGAGAAGTCTCACTACTACTTCTCAGCCGGTTTCCTTGACCAGAGTGGTGTGGTGAAACATGTGGGATACCGCCGTTTCACTTTTCAGAACAATAGCGATGTAAAGCTGAAAGAGTGGCTCAAGATATCAAACAGTTTCCTTTTCAGCGCAGATATAAAGAAATCGGGTTCTTACAGCATGTGGGATGCCATGCAGGCGCTTCCGGTGTTTCCGGTAAAAGATTCCGATGGTGAATGGTCGGGTCCCTCCGGCAACTCAGAATGGTATGGCAGTGTGCGCAACCCGGTGGGTTCAAACGACGTCTACAGATCAAACACCAATGGTTATAATCTGCTTGCAAACATAGCCGGCGATTTCACTATTGTGCCCGAATGGCTTCAGTTCCGCTCCCTTTTTGGCTTCGACGGTAAGTTCTGGTTTGACGACAGTTTCTCTCCGAAATACAACTGGAAACCGACCCCGGTGGAGGAGAGCACCCAATATCAGAGCTCCAACCGCAACTTCACCTATCTATGGGACAACTATTTCACGTTCATGCATAAATTCGGCAAACATGATGTCAACGTCATGGCCGGTATGTCGGCTCAGTGGAACCATGCATACTGGATGAACGGCACGATGAGTGGCTTCCTCTTCGACACTGTTCATCAGTTCGCCAACGGTGAGAAGATAAAAGATCTCGACGGCTCTCAGAGTGAATGGGCTCTTCTTTCGTATATGGCCCGCGCCAACTACACCTACGCTGACCGCTACCTCCTGACCGCTACTATACGCCGCGATGGCTCAAGCCGTTTCGGTCGTTCCAACCGCTGGGGTACATTCCCTTCCGTTTCTGCAGCATGGAAGATCTCATCTGAAGAATTCTACTCCGACAACTCACCTGTAAGCGATCTCAAACTACGTCTTGGTTGGGGTGAGACCGGTAGCCAGGCGTCTGTAGGGAACTATGACCACATACAGACTCTTATCACACTTCTGTATCCTTTCGGCACCACACTTGATAACGCTGAGCAAAGTGCGCTCTATTCTCAGGTGCTTGCCAACAGTGGTATACATTGGGAGGCTATTGAACAATGGAACGCCGGTGTTGACTTAGGGTTCCTAAACAACCGCATCACGGTTAGCCTTGACGGGTATATCAAGAATACCAACCATATGCTTGTGAAGGCAGCCTTTCCCATCACCACCGGTTTTGAAGATACATTTGACACTCCGAAGAATGCCGGAAAGGTACGGAATATAGGTTGGGAACTTTCGGCTCATTCCGTAAATCTCAACGGAGACTTCGGCTGGGAGACAGATCTCAACCTCACCTACAACAAGAACAAAATCCTTGATCTCAATAGTGATACTCCTCTATGGCGCAATCAGTTTGGCGGAGCCTATGCCACAATGCTGGCCAAAGACTATCCAATCAATATTTTCTATGGGTATGTTACCGACGGAATTTTCCAGAATGCCGAAGAGGTGGCAAACCATGCAGTGCAGCCCGGTGCTGAGGCAGGCGACATTCGTTTCCGTGACCTCAACAACGATGGCGTTATCAATGAGAACGATCGCACAGTGATAGGCAATCCAAACCCTACATGGCTCTATTCAATGACCAACAGATTTACATGGCGTGGTTTCGAGCTAAGCATCTATCTTCAGGGTGTCGGGGGTAATAAAATATATAACCGCACACGCTCAGCAATGGAGAGTATGTCAGCTGCCTATAACCAGCTTGCCTCTACGGCGTCACGCTGGACAGGGGAGGGGACAACCAACTCAATGCCTCGTGCAGTATGGGCCGACCCCAATGGAAATAACCGTATTTCCGACCGTTGGGTGGAGAATGGATCATACCTGCGACTGAAGAATATAACCCTGGCATACAATTTCCCTGATAAATGGTTGCGCAGAATCGGCTTTGAGAATGCTCGTCTTCTCGTATCATGTGAGAATGTGGCTACGATCACAGGCTATAAAGGTCTCGATCCGGAAGTGGGTATTGATGGCATCGATTACTCAAGTTTCCCCCCATCGAGAGTATTTAACGTAGGTCTCAATTTCAATTTCTAATCCAAAATCTCTCATACTCAAACAATCATGAAAACTATTAGCTTTATCAAAAAGACAATATACGGATTGGCATTACTGCTATCTACCGTAGGAGTCGCCTCCTGTAGCGATTTTCTGGATAAGAATCCATATGACAGGGCTGATCCTCAGAGCGATATCACCGATGAGATTGCTGTGGCCATGGCCAACGCATGCTATGTGCCGCTCCGTTCATCCAACCTCTATAACCAGCGTATCTGGGGCCTTGACATAGTGGCAGGCAACTCCAATGTTGGAGCCGGAGGTGGTGATGATGGTATTGAAACAATACAGGCAGCCAACTTCACTACGCTTACCGACAACGGAATGGCCCTATATATGTGGCGTTCCCCCTGGATCGGCATTGCTCAGTGTAACAACCTTATCGCGGCTCTTTCATCCCAAAACTCATGCTCAGAGGAGATCGCTCGCCGTTCAGAAGGGGAGGCTCTATTCTTGCGTGCTCATTACTACTATATACTCGCCCGCCTGTTTGGCGGTGTGCCTCTTCGTCTGGAGCCTTATGATCCCGACACTTCAAGCGCTATAGCTCGTACAACTCTCGAGGAAACGTATGAGCAGATCATAAAAGACTGTACAAGAGCGGCGGCGCTGTTACCCGAAAAGGCTGATTATGATTCGCACCAGGTGGGACGTGCATGTAAAGACGCAGCACTCTACATGCTTGCCGACATATATCTTACTCTCGCGCCAAGAAATTCCGAATACTATCAGGATGTCGTGGATATTTGCGATGAGATCACATCATTAGGATATGCGCTTGACATACCCTATGCCGACAATTTCAACTGCCCTGTGCGTAACGGAGCGGAATCTATTTTCGAGGTTCAATATTCAGGCTCTACAGAGTCAGACTTCTGGGGTAATACACCTTACGCTTCATGGCTTTCTGCTTTCATGGGTCCTCGTGGCTCGAATATGGTGGCCGGAAGCTGGGGTTGGAATCAGCCTACTCAGGAATTTGTAGAGGCATATGAGGAGGGTGATCTCCGTAAGGATATCACCATATTTTACGATGGCTGTCCCGATTGGGAGGGGATGCCATATCGCTCCTCCTATTCCAACACAGGTTATAACGTAAGGAAGTTCCTTGTGTCTAAAACTATCTCACCCGAAACTAACACCTCTCCCGCCAACTTCGTAGTGTATCGGTATGCCGGTGTGCTCCTCATGCAGGCAGAGGCTTTGAATGAGCTTGGGATGACATCGTCTGCAGCGGCTCCTCTCAATCAGGTGCGCAAGCGTGCCGGTCTTGCCAATGTTTCAGGCAGTATCTCAAAGGATGCTATGCGAGAGACTATCATCCATGAGCGTAGAATGGAACTCGCATTCGAGGGACATCGTTGGTTTGATATGATACGTATCAATGGAGGTAGCTATGCAGTGGATTTTCTCAAGTCGATCGGTAAGAACAATGTTACTGTCGAGCGTCTTCTCTTCCCAATTCCTCAGACAGAAATGGACGCCAATCCACTAATGCAACAGAATCCCGGTTATTAAATCAATATTTTTCAGAATAACGGATAGATTATTATAATCATGAAATCATCGTTAATATATAATATCGCGGTCGGCATGCTCCTCTTGACAGGGGCTGCCGCCTGTACCGACAACAACTATACCGAGCTCGATAAGGGGTCGACGCCACTAAGTATAACTGCCAGTCAGTCTGACCTTTTTCTGAACGAAAGCAATCATTCAGTAGAAGCTGTCTCTATAGAATGGACCACCGGTGAGAATTTCGGCACGGGAAATGCTATAAGCTACACATTGGAGCTGGCTGAAACTGCCACCGATTTCAGTGCGCCGGTGACAGTATTGAGCGACAGCCGTCAGGTGTATTCCTGGAAACCCACCACCGAGAATCTTAACCAACTTCTTATAAGTCGCTTCGGACTCACTCCGGGGGAGGGAATATCGCTTGATGCAAGAGTAACAGCAAAGGTGGCAGGAATGGAGGAGCTTCAGACTGCGGTGACCACATTTACAGCAGTAAGTTATAAGCCGGTGAGCGAGACGCTATATATAATAGGGAGCGCGGCACCGTCCGGATGGAGTGCCGATGATGCTGCCGAGATGCAGAGGAAAGATAACGGAGTATTCACCTGGACCGGTGATCTAAGGGCTGGGGAACTCAAGTTTATAACTACCAAAGGGGAGTTTATGCCTTCATACAACAACGATGGAAAAGGGGGGCTTGTATTCCGTTCAGATGACTCTCAGCCGGATGAGAAGTTTGTGATAGAAGAATCCCATTGCTATCAGGTGGATGTGAATCTTCTGAACCTCACAGTCACGTTCAAGCCGGTAGAGGGTGTGGCTCCTCAGTTCGATCAACTTTTCTTTGTAGGTAACGAGACAGACTGGGGTTTCCGTCCCATGACGCAGGATCCTGTAGATCCCTTCCTTTTCCGTATAGGAGTTTTCTTTGAGAAAGGTGGAGAATTCAAGTTCGGCACGTCTGATGGATCTTGGGAGAATATGTATCTT
>CAMWZE010000026.1 GCA_947178685.1 uncultured Porphyromonadaceae bacterium | reverse complement strand
TATATCAAGGAGAAGAGTCTGATTCTCGCAGGCATGGTCGCCGTTATATTTATTGTAGCCGGGCATGATCGACCATGCTCCGCCGTCTACTACAGCCGCCTTGAATGCGGGAAGATATATCTCGTGGAGAGTGCGGTCGTCAACCAGCACGTTTACATGGTCACGGTCTACCTCCTGATTGTTGAGTGCATAATGCTTCACACAAGCAGCCACACCATTATTCTGCACACCTTTGATGTAAGGCACCACCATCTGAGCCGCAAGATAGGGATCCTCACCCATATACTCGAAGTTACGTCCGTTGAGCGGGGTACGGTAGATGTTGACACCGGGGCCGAGGAGTACATTCTTGTTTCTGTATCTTGCCTCCTCGCCGATCGACTTACCGTATAGGAGTGACATCTCCGGATTCCATGTGGCGGCAAGTGCGGTCAGTGCGGGGAATGCCACGCAAGAGTCGTTGGTGGCTCCTGCCTGCTGCCATTCGTCCCAAAGCACATCGGGACGTATTCCGTGAGGACCATCGGTACACCATATACCGGGAATGCCGAGACGCTGCACACCCGGTGAGCTGAACTTGCTCTGGGCGTGGATCACTGCTATTTTTTCCGCTGTGGTCATGCGTGAGAGGGCATCCTTCACACGTGACTCAAGCGGCTTCGAGTCGTCAAGATAGATGGGGGTTTCTGCTGCCGCCCACGATGCTCCAAGTGCAAGAGCCGTGGCCAATAATTCCAGTCTGAAAGTCATGTCATGATATAAGGCCGGTTAGTAGCCTTTGTTGCAAAATTAACCATCATTCCTCCCTATTTTTCCATTGGAATGCAATCAGTAAACAAACACCTCCTTCAAATCCATATAAAACCATGTATATCAACATATTTCCATGACCATATTCCTAAATAAAAGTAAAGAAGAATTAATATGTTACCCTCAAAGGATTACCGGAAATCAGCCCTTATGAAATCATGAAAGTTGCCCACCGCACGAGTTTACAAACAGAACGTGCAGGCTAAATGACACCAAGTTCGGATTCCACCGGCTGGCCGCCACCCAATCGGCTGATAATCGGCATCGAACTATACCGGAGAACAAATACAATTTACACATAGTTAATATTTGTTAAATCAATTCACAATGTTACTAAAATGTTATAAAAACAAGTAAATTTGCAAGTAGCTACCAACTCCAAGCATTAAGAAGCTATCTAGATAAAAATTTAGACCTCTTCTACATCTACATTTCCTATATGCACAACCACCTCTTTACATATATTCTGCTTCTTATTATCATACTTTGTCTCCCCTCAGAAGCCAAAGCCGACAACTCACCTCTTGTGACCAACGAGACTCTACTCTCTCGACTTGACTCCATCATAATGGGTCATGAAAATCTGGTGAAGGAGAAAGAGATCCGTATCAACGGGCTTCGTAACACGCTTGCAAAGACATCCAACCCGAACGAACGTCTCGGTCTTGCCAGGCAGCTGTATGATGAATACCTCGTATTCGACTCCGACTCGGCTTCTCTATATGCATCTAAGGCACGCCATCTTACTGAACGCCTTTACCCCAATGATGATGACCGCATCGCGCAGTGGAAACTCAACGAAGCATTCATCTATACCGTGCAGGGACTTCATGATACGGCCATGCGGCTCCTCGACACAATCGATTCCTCGAAGCTTTCTCCGGAAATGAAATCCTCTTATTTCGGTGCATTAGCCTACCTCCACTCCATGAGAGCCGTATACGTGCAGCAGAATCATGATATGTGGAAAACCGACATTACCAAGGCCAATGCCTACCGTGATTCAATTCAGGATCTCAACCTTCCTCCGGCCGAGGAATGGCTATGGGTGCCGGTTGCCACCGCGCTTGACGAAGAGTGTGAAGACATACGTTCGGTTGATATAACATTGTTGAAAAATATTGTTGACAACACCACTATGCCTTCCCGTCAAAACGCCATCAACGCTTATTGGGTGTCACGATACTATGAGGCACTCGGCGACGAGGATAATATGTTGCGTTATAAGACAATGGCAGCTATCTATGACGCACTCATAGTAAATAGGGAAATAGCCGCTCTGCAGGAAATAGCCTCCTACCTTTTTGAGAAAGGAGAACTCAACCGTGCCTATAACTACCTTATATATACCGTAAACCAGGCCAATCTATACCATAACCGGTATCGCATGGTGAGCTTGTCTGACGTTCTTCCTACAGTAAGAGATGCCTATCGGATAGAGCTCGAGAAACGCGACTCGCGGATGAGGATTCTTGTGTGGATTCTCGCTCTGGTGTCGGTGGTGCTCCTGGGAAGTGTTATTTTTATCATAATCGAATACCGCCGGCTCAAGAAGGTGCGTAACCTTCTCAAAACGGCCAACGAGGAACTCAGCCAGTCGATCAATGAGCGCGACAAAGCGATTGCATCCCTTGAAACAGCCAACTCCAATCTTAACGAAGCCAACAAGCAGAAACTCGGTCTTATAGCCTATGCCTTCAAGCTCACCGCACAATATATAAACGCTATGGAGGATTACCGCAAGAAACTTCTCAAGAAATACAAGGGTAAGAAGATTGAGGATCTTGGTCTTCTGATAAACGATCCAGAGCTTGTTAAGGAGCAGTATCAGGGCTTCTACGAGGGTTTTGACAAGACTGTCTTATCCATATTCCCTGACTTCATAGAGGAGTATAACAATACGGCCGGAGCTGACAATCGTGTAGCTCCGGAATCTATCGCCAAGACAGGGACACTCAATACCAAGCTCAGGATATATGCCCTGCGCAGGCTCGGAGTGTCGAAGAGTGCCGACATAGCACAAATGCTCAACCTGTCTATCCGCACTGTCTACAATAACAACAAGACAACATCCTCATCTTCCGACGAAGAGCAACCGGCGGAATGATATCAATTTCTATGATTTATCCTCCCATACCATTCCTTTAAATTTACTTAAACAACCATTATAACACTCTGATATTCATATCAATCGCTATTGTAATTTTTACCTTTACCTCGCAGACTGTTTGAAAATAGCCAATTATCTATAATTTTGCATCCGGCTCCTTGGATGTGCTGTAAAGTAGTCCGGTGCCGATGATCTTCACTTAAATAAATTTCTAACTTTTCAAGGCTTATTCAAACAGAAACCATGAAGAAACTTTCGATGAAAAAGATAACCCTCGCTATAACCATTGCGACTCTATCGGCTATCTCTCCTATGATGGCCGCTTGCGGAAGTGACAACGATGATATGCCGGATCCTGTCCAGACCACGGTCAATGTAACGGTATCTCCGGATAAACTGAACCCAACTCCCGAGGCTGCCACATATGAGATCAACGTTACGGCTGATGCCGACTGGGGAATCCGCACCGATGCCAACTGGCTTAAGCTAACTCCATCCGGAGGAGTAAAGAACGTAACGGCTACCGTAAAGGTTGCTGTAGAGGCCAACGCAACATTCGACACCCGCACTGCCGTGCTCAACATTGTCTCAGGCGGACATACAGTGAAAACTGTTGAGGTGAGCCAAGGATATGTGGAGAAAGCCAATCCATCCACCACATCACTGACCTCCGGTGCCCAGGCTTCCACCCTCTCGCTTACTGTCTCTGCAAATGCGGCATGGACACTCTCTCCCTCCGTTGATTGGATTACGCTTTCTCCCGAAAATGGAGGGAAAGGTGACACCGAAGTGAAAGTCTCAGTTAAGGAAAACACTTCCGAAGCTGCTCGCGACGGACAGATCATACTCAGTTGCGGCAACAATGATACTGAAATAAAGGTGTCCCAGCTCAGCGATATCGTTGTGGTGCCGGATGGATATTCACTCGTATGGAGCGACGAATTTAACGAAGGCACCGTTCCCGGACCCGATTGGGTGCTTGAAAACTGGCCTGCCGGATATGTCAACAATGAGCTGCAGACCTATACATCCAAGGAGGTCGACGGCAAGCGCACTGCCGAGATCAAAGACGGCTTCCTACTCATCAACTGTTTCAAGGGTTCCGACGGCAAAATCTATTCCGCAAGATTGAATGCCCTCCCCAACACCGGCTGGACCTACGGATATTTCGAGGCCCGTATAAACCTGCCTTCAGGAAAAGGCACATGGCCCGCATTCTGGATGATGCCCAGCAACGTAAACTGGAACACCAATCCCTGGCCCAAATGTGGCGAGATCGATATCATGGAGGAGGTCGGTGCCAATCCAAACTACGTTTCCTCCTCACTCCACACAGAAAACTACAACCATACCAAGGGAACTCAGAAGACTCACGAGATGTTTTGCTCCGGTGCTGAAGGCAGCTTCCATGTATATGCCTGCGAATGGACCGAAGATGCCATTACGACCTATGTCGACGGTAAAGTGCAACTTAGTGTGACAAAGGCAGCTATGGGTGCCGACCATGACAGCTGGCCCTTCCATTATGCTTTCTACCCCATTCTCAACCTTGCCTGGGGTGGCGACTGGGGCGGATACAAGGGCGTGGACGACAACGCACTCCCCGTGACCATGAAAGTTGACTATGTGAGAATCTTCCAGAAAAGCAAGTAATTATCTTTCTATATGCAAGTGGCTCCCGAAGGATCATAAAGATCTCTTCGGGATGCCTTTCACATCTCATTAAAATCAAACAATCCTCATATCTAACTAACTTAACCCAATTTCCAGATGAAAAAATTAATCCTTTTTCTCATCGCGATCATGACATCTTTGGGCATGCGAGCCCAGAATGTCAATGTCTCCGGAGAGGTGGTATCCGCCTTGGATGGAGAACCTCTGATCGGAGTGACAGTAATGGTGAAAAACTCATCAACGGGCACAACCACCGACATCGACGGTAGGTTTGTAATCAGTGCCCCGACAGGTTCTACACTGTTTTTCAACTACATCGGTTATACACCGCAGGAGGTGAAAGTGACTGCCAACATGCCATCACTCAGAATCCAGCTCATCGAAGACACTCAGATGCTTGATGATGTTGTGGTGGTGGGCTACGGCACACAGAAGAAGAGCGTCGTGACCGCCGCCATCTCAAGTGTAGGCGAGGAGACCCTCTCACAGACAGCTCCTACCAACGTGCAGAACGCCCTCAAGGGTGTCACCTCCGGTGTGACCGCCACCACAGCCAACGGCCAGCCGGGTGCAGCCGCCCAGATCCGTGTGCGCGGTGTCGGCACAATCAACGACTCCAACCCTCTCTACATCGTAGACGGCATGCCTATCGACGGTGGTATCGACTACCTTAACCCTTCCGATATCAAGAGTATCGAGGTGCTTAAGGATGCCGCATCCGGAGCCGTGTATGGTGCTCGTGCAGCCAACGGCGTTATCCTCGTCACCACCAAGAATGGTGTGGAGGGTCGTGCGAAAGTCACCTACGACTTCACCTACGGCTGGCAGTCGAAGCTGAAATCTATCGATATTCTCAACGCCACCCAGTATGCTCTTCTGAAGAACGAGGCTTACCTCAACACCAACCAGCCGGCTCCCTACGCCGATCCCTACAGCTACGGCAAAGGCTATGACTGGCAAGCAGCCATCTTCAACGACAACGCTCCCGTAATGAACCATCAGGTGTCGGTGTCAGGTGCAAGCGAGAAGGTTAACTACTTCCTCTCTTTCGGCTACTACAAGCAGGAGGGTATCATCGGCGGCAACTACAACCAGTCGAACTACGACCGTCTCACTCTCCGCGCCAACAATATCTACACATTGTTTGATGACTCCAAGAAGCGCAACTATCTCAACAAGTTTGTGCTCACCACCAACATCTCTTATGCCCGCATCCACTCCAAAGGCTTCGGCGGTGGTGGCGGCTACTACGGTGGTGCAATCACCAATGCTCTCGGTATGTCGCCTATGCTGACTCCGACACTTGCTCCCGGCTCTGCCGAATATCAGAAACAGATGAATTATTATGCAGGCAACGATAAATATGTGCCCCGCTACGACTCCGCCGGCAATCTCTACACTGTTCCCGAGGCTTTCGGCGGCGGTTATCAGGAGCTTACCAACCCCTTCTACGGATGGTCGTTCCCGGCCGGCAAGAACTGGAGCCATAAGATCGTGACCAACTTCATCGGAGAGCTCCAGATCTGGGATGCAATCAAATATCGCATCAGCTTCGGCGGCGACCTCGCTTTCTGGGGCGGTGAGAGCCATTCAGAGCCTAACTACTACAGCAACCTCTCAAACAGAGACTCTATTCACGCCACTGCCTACGCCAACATGCAACGTGGATGGACCTGGCAGCTCGAGAATATCATTACCTACGATAAAGACTTTGGCGAACACCATGTGAACGTCGTGCTCGGGCAGTCGGCTAAAGAGGGCACCGGTTGGTGGATCAACGCCGAGGCCAACAAGCTCTACAACTTCAGCAAGCCTTGGGTGACTGTGGCTCAGGGTGCTCCCGGCGAGGAGGATGGCGGCAACCGCACAGGTAACGCCGGTCCCAACTCCGCATGGCCCCGTATGCTTTCCTACTTCGGACGTGTATCTTACGACTTCGGCAGCCGCTACATGATTCAGGCAACTGTACGTCGCGACGGTTCCTCCCGCTTCGGTGCCAACAACAAATGGGCTACCTTCCCCTCATTCTCCGCAGGTTGGAACATCACAAACGAACCATTCCTCGAGACCCGCCCCACTTGGTGGAGCAACACCAAGATCCGTGCTTCATGGGGTAAGAACGGTAATGAATCGATCGGTGATTTCAGATACACCGTGCTTACCGACGGTAACAACAACTACTACTTCGGTCCCGAGGGTTCGAGCCAGACTTACGGTTCAAAGGCATCCGGCCTTGCCAACCCCGACCTCAAATGGGAGGAATCTTCTCAGACCGATATAGGTCTTGACCTCGGCTTCCTCGACAATTCTCTCCAGTTTACATTCGACTGGTATAAGAAGCGCACCACAGGTATGCTCATGACCATGATGATCCCGACCTACGTGGGTGAGACCGCACCTATCGGCAACGTCGGCACAATGGACAACACCGGTATCGAAATGGAGGTGCGCTGGGCTCGCAACTTCGGCGAATTTGAGGTGAACTTAGGTGGCAACCTATCTTATGTGAAGAATAAACTCGTGAACCTCGGTAACTCCGATGGTTGGAGAACTGAGATTTCAAACGGCACCGCCGGCGATATCGCCCGCTCTATGAACGGCGAGGTGTTCCCCTTCTTCTACGGCTACAAGACTGCAGGTATCTTCCAGAATCAGGCAGAGGCTGACGCATACAACACCAAGTATGGTCTTACTTCAGGTCAGACTTCATGGTATGCACAACCCGGTGACGTAATATTCGTCGACACCAACGGCGACGGCACCATCAACGCCGACGACCGCACCAAGCTTGGCAAGGGTCTTCCCGACTGGTCGTATGGTTTCAACGTCGGTCTCGGTTGGAGAGGCTTCCAGCTCACCGCTTACTTCCAGGGCGTATGGGGCAACAATATCTATGACGCCTCTCTCCGTGGCGACACTCCCGCCAAGAATATGCCGGCTTGGATGCTCAACCGCTGGACAGGTGAAGGCACCTCCAACAAAATTCCTATCTACCGTCTCGGCGACGCGCGTAACTGGCAGAGCTCTGACATCTACATCCACGATGGCGCTTACCTCCGCTGCTCCAACCTTACCCTCTCCTATACCCTTCCCTTCAATATCGTCAAGAAGATCGGATTCGACAACATCCGCGTGTTCGTGATGGGTGAGAACCTCTTCACCGCCACCAAATATTACGGTTTCACTCCTGAGGTTGGCGATGGCACCAGCATCGGTATCGACTATGGCAACTATCCGGAGGCCCGCACATTCTCCATCGGATTCAATGTGTCTATCTAATCTTATAATCCATAATCAACAGACTATATAGTAATGAAACTCAATAAATATATTCTGACTACGGCGATCGCCTCCCTCGGCCTCGGACTCTCTTCCTGTGGCTCCGACTGGCTGGAGATCACCAATAATACTCAGGAGACTGTAGAAGATTACTACAAGAGCGAGGATAATATCAAGCAGGCTGTAGTGGCCGCTTACGACCCTCTGCACTGGTTTGACTACGCCAACAACTACTGCGGCATCAACATCTATCCCGAGGTGCTTGCCGATCAGGTGTTCCCCGGTGGCGGCGATATCAACGATATGAACCAGTGGAAGACAGTCTTCAACTTCAACACCACCCCCAACGTGGTGCTCGACACCAACTATTCCAATGCCTATTCAGGAGTGAAGCGTTGCATCGACGCCCTCTACTATATGGACAACTATTGGAAGCCCGCTACTGAGCAGGAGCTCGCCAACCGCGAATACTACAGATCGCAGGTGATCGCTCTCCGCGCTTTCTTCTACAACTATCTCTGGCATTGGTGGGGCAACATCGCCTACTACGACAATGTGCTCGGTGGCGACTATCTCGCTACCCAGTATTCTGCCGATGAGGTATATGGATTCATCATCAAAGACCTTGAGGATGTGATCGCCGCCAACAATCTTCCCGAGAAGTGCAGCGGCTCGGAGCTCGGACGTGTTACCAAGCATTTCGTCTACATGCTCTACACCGAGGTCGTGATGTATCAGAACGACGCCTCACGCAAATCCACCGCTCTGAAATATATGGAGGAGATCATCAGCTCAGGCAAATATCAGCTTATGACAGACTTTGCCGATATCTGGGATGTCACCGGTGAATGGTGCGCCGAGTCTATCTGGGAGATCAACTACTCCGACTATCAGGGAGGTCGTAACTGGAGCTGGGGTGGCACAGCAGGTGGCACCGTAGTGCCCGGCATGATCCTTCCGCGTGGCTATGACAGCCGTGACGGTATCCACGACAACACCGGCTGGGGCTTCGGCACAGTGCGCAAGTCTTGCTACGACTCTTACGATGCCGCCGATACCCGTCGCGACGTCTCTATCTGGCAACCGGAACCCGGTTCTTACAACGCAGGCTATCAGGACACCGGCTACTTCCTCGCAAAATATGCAGGCATAATCGGTGGCAACTCCGGTGCGAACGGCGACGCGATCCTCAACTACAACAACAACCTCCGCATCTACCGCTACTCGGAGTGTCTGCTCTACGCCGCCGAGCTCGGCTCGCCCAACGCTCAGCAGTATCTTGATCAGGTGCGTTCACGCGCAGGTCTCAGCTCAGTGCCCGCCACTCTTGACAATATCATACGTGAGAGAGCATGGGAATTCCTCGGTGAGGGCAAACGTTATTGGGACCTTATCCGCACAGGTCTTGCAAAAGACTACCTCGTGAAGGGTAACGAGATACCCGACGACCGCACCGGCAACTACACCGACAACAAGAAATATCTCCCCTTCCCGCAGAGTGAGATCGACAAGTGTCACGGCACTCTCAAGCAGAACGATGCATATTTCCTGGATTGAAATCATCCCCATTAACAGAAAGAGAACATGAAAGCAACAAATAAAATCTTCAAGCTTGGTGTGATGGCGGGTGCCCTTCTCGCTGTGACATCCTGCTCGCAGGAAAAGATCTTCGAGCCTTCAATGGCCGGTATCCCTCAGGCTTCCGACTATCAGATCGGAATCACTGTTGACGACCTGAACAACGTGGAGCTCAACATCCTTGACAAGAACGGCCAGAATGCCAAAGGTGTATATCCCATCTGGTATATCAACGAAAGCAAAAATCCAAGCACCGCACTCACCTACCGCGACCTTATCACCATCGCCGGTGATTATCCCGTAGAGATGAAGGTGGGCAACGCCAACGGCGTGTCTGACGGTTCAGTCTCCGGCACCATCCATATCGACAAGACCATCTTCGACTTCACTCCTTATATGTCAGGACTTACCAACGGCTCCACGAAGGAGTGGGCTGTTGATGGCACCGTAGCAGGAAATATGGGTTGCGGTCCCGACACCAACAGTCCGGCAGGATGGTGGAACGGTGAGCCGGGATGTAAAGAGGCTGAGGGCGTATATGCCAATATCCTTATCTTCGGCAACACCGGTGCCGAAACCACCGGTGATTATACCTACGATCCCGGCACATCAGGCACATTCTACGTGAACACAGGCGTCCACTCGCTCCCCGGCTATACCGTAAACAATCCGGATGACGGCAACGATTTCAGAGTAGACGCCAAGGTAGTGAACACCACCTTCACCCTTTCTCCCGAAGGTGCCAATCTCTATCTCGTGCTTCCGGCAGACACCCCCTTCCCCTACATACCCTCGGAAGAGGGCTTTGCAAATCCCAAATACCGCATCGCTTCTTTCAGCAAGAACTCCATCACCTTGGTGCAGGATCTCGAAGGTATTTCCTGGCAGTATATCATCGCTCCGAAAGCTGAGGCAGACGTGACCACCACCGGCTTCAAGTATGACTTCGAGCACAACCTCTGGAA
>CAMWZE010000025.1 GCA_947178685.1 uncultured Porphyromonadaceae bacterium | reverse complement strand
CTGTTGATACAACCGTGTCTACCACCCACCCGGCGGCGGCACCTGCTCCTGCAACTGTCCCGTCCCCTGCTCCGGCACCTGCTTCTGTGACAACGACCGCTCCGGCTGTTGCTCCGGTGGCTACACCGGCGCCGGCAACTACCGCTCAGAAGCCGACGGTCATTCCGTATCTTCCAAACGATTCGATTGCGGCAGCCGACAGCGTGGCCGCAGGGCCGAAAAGCTACGGGGTGTTACTGGAGGCTCCGGTGACTCCGGAAGTGCCTCGTAAGGAATCAGACGGTTTCGGCATGTCGTGCATACTCGCCGGTCTATTCCTTCTCTTCGCCATAATAGGCCTACGTTTCCGCAACAATAGTAAATATGTGGCGGCCTTGCTGCGCAACATGGTGGAGGTAAGATTACGCAGCAATGTCTTCGATGAGACCGTCCGTGAGACCTCCTTCATCGTGCTCCTCAACCTTCTATGGAGCTGTTCCGCCGGCATGGTGCTTTGCGGACTGCTCGCCTATACCCTTCCCAACGAGCCTACGGCAAGCTTCGGCATCACAGCCCTCACCACCCGTCCGGCCCTCTGCACCGCTGTGTGCATGGGGGTGATGATACTCTATACATGTCTGATGGCATTGGCCTATTTCATGGTGGGCACAGTCTTCTCCGACGTGGTCCACGCACGGATGTGGCTGAAAGGATTTCTATCAAGTCAAGGGCTCCTGAGTGCGATTTTCTTACCCCTGTCACTGATGCTGCTCTACTATCCCGGATGGTCGAATTATATCCTTTGGGCAGCCCTCGGATTCCTTCTTTTAGGTAAGATTGTATTTATTTGGAAGGGTTTTAGGATTTTTTTCACCCAAATTTCGTCGTGGGTGCTTTTTTTGTACTACCTTTGCAGTCTGGAAATAGTTCCGTTGATTCTTACCTATTGGGCCGCGGGCCTGCTGTGCAGTTTGCTATAATAAAAAGCAGATAACAACTATAATCAAAATCACACATGCACACCCGCATGGAGCCTACGAAGAAATGACGATGAAGATAAAAAAGATATTGGTTTCGCAACCGAAGCCGGCCTCCGACAAGTCGCCATATTACGACATAGCCCAGCGACACAACGTGGAAATTGTGTTCCGCCCATTTATCAAGGTAGAGGGCCTCTCTGCCCGTGAGTTCCGTCAGTCAAAAATCAATCTGGCGGACTACACTGCCGTTATATTCACCGCGCGCACCGCAGTCGACCACTTTTTCCGTCTTTGCGAAGAGATGCGGGTCAACGTGCCTGACACAATGCGCTACTTCTGCACCACCGAGGCTATCGCCCTCTATCTGCAGAAGTATATTGTATACCGCAAGCGCAAAATCTCGTTTGGCCAGACAGGAAAGCTTTCCGACCCCCAGCTTCTTGCCGCCATTCAGAAAAACCATAAGGAGAAATTCCTTCTCCCTGTCAGCGATGTGCAGGCCGACAGCCTGAAGCCGCTCGAAGATGCAAAGATCGACTTCACTCCGGCGATGATGTACCGCACGGTGAGCAACGACTTTGAGAAAGATGAGCCTTTCGACTACGACATGCTCCTCTTCTTCAGCCCCGCCGGCATTGACTCGCTGCTGAAGAATTTCCCCGATTTCGGCAAAAACGGCAAGCAACCCGTGGCAGTCGGCACGTTCGGCCCCGCCACTGCTCAGGCAGTCAAGGATGCCGGTCTGCGTCTCGACATTGAGGCTCCGACACCCAAGACTCCCTCAATGACCGCCGCCCTCGACGCTTTCCTCACCGAGAACGCCGACAAAGGCTGATCCTCAACCACCCACCGGCCTTTCAGGCCACGTGGCTTCCGACCCACCCTCACATACTCCCCGACGATGATCAATGTAAATGATTCTCTTCTCTCCACTCTTTATCTTAAAGACACCGCCTTCCAGAGGCTCATGCAGAAACGCATCTTCAACGTGCTCCTCATAGCCACACCATATGACGCTTTCATGATGGAGGAAGACGGACGTGTCGATGAACAGATATATTTTGAGTATGTATCACTCAACCTCTCATCGCCCCCGAGGTTTGTGAAGGCCGCCAATTATGAGGAAGCCTACAAAGAGTTGGCTGATAAAAGCTTCGACCTGATCATCGCGATGCCGGGTGTAGACATCAGCGAGACATTCCGCGAGGCTCGCAAAATAGACGACCTATACCCTGACATTCCGTTTGTGGTGCTCACCCCCTTCTCCAAGGAGGTAAGACGTCGTATTGCCAACGAGGATCTCGCCGGCGTGGACTATGTGTTCTCATGGCTCGGCAACGTGGATCTGATCCTCGCAATCATAAAACTTATAGAAGACCGTATGAATGCCGACAACGATATATGCGATGTCGGCGTTCAGGCGGTCTTGCTTATTGAAGACTCCATACGCTTCTACTCATCCATACTTCCTCATCTCTTCAAGTATCTACTTAAGCAGAGTATGGTGTTCTCCACCGAGGCTCTCAACGAACATGAAGCAATGCTCCGCATGAGGGGGCGTCCGAAAGTGCTCTTCGCCAGAGACTATGAGGAGGCCGAGCGACTTTTTGACAAATACGGTGAAAACATGCTCGGTATAATATCCGATGTGAGATTCCCTAAAGATGGACACAAGGATCCGGATGCCGGCATCAAGTTTGCCCGCATGGTGCGTAAGCGCAATCCTTTCATGCCTATCATCATCGAGAGTCAGGAAGACGACAACCGTCGCCGTGTGCAGGAGGCCGGATTCGTGTTTCTCGATAAGAATTCAAAGACACTTCCGCAAGACCTCCGCGACGCTGTGGAGAAGCATTTCGGTTTCGGCGACTTCATAGTCAAAGACCCCTCCACAGGAATGGAGATAATGCGCATCCAGGATCTCAAGGCTCTCCAGAACAATATCTACAACATTCCGGCCGAGTCGCTGTTCTATCACTGCAGCAGCAACGATGTGTCGCGCTGGCTATATTCGCGCGCGCTGTTCCCCATAGCCGATGTGGTGAAGAATCACACCACTTCGAGCCTTGATCAGGTGCCGAATGTAAGGAAACTCATCTTCGAGAGCATCGTGAAATACCGTCGCATGAAGAACCGCGGCGTGGTGGCTATTTTCAAAAAAGACCGCTTTGACCATTACAGTAACTTCGCCCGCATCGGCGAGGGTTCGCTGGGAGGCAAAGGACGCGGTCTGGCATTCATTGACCAGATCATAAAGCGCAATCCTGTCTGCGATGACTTCAAGGGGGTACAGATCACCATTCCGCGCACTGTGGTGCTCTGCACCGATATCTTCGACCAGTTTATGGAGAGCAACAACCTCTATCCGATTGCCCTGTCTGATCGTCCCGATGAGGAGATTCTGAAGTGCTTCCTTGCAGCCCGCCTGCCGGAAAGTCTGATAGAGAATTTCATAGCGTTGTTCGATGTAATCGACAAGCCTCTTGCCGTGCGCAGCTCTTCACTGCTTGAAGACTCCCACTATCAGCCATTTGCCGGTATCTATTCCACCTATATGATTCCTCATCTCAAGGAGACCGACGTTATGCTACGGATGCTCTGCGATGCTGTCAAGAGTGTATATGCCTCCGTATTCTTCGCAGATTCGAAGGCATATATGAATGCCACCAGCAACGTGATCGACCAGGAGAAGATGGCCATAATCCTTCAGGAGGTTGTGGGCGAGGATCATCAGGGCTACTATTATCCGAGTTTCTCCGGTGTGGGGCGCTCCATCAACTATTATCCTCTCAACAACGAGGTGGCTGAAGATGGTGTGGCCGAAGTGGCCGCCGGGCTCGGCAAATATATCGTAGACGGTGGAATGGCTCTCCGTTTCTCCCCCCGTCATCCCGAGCATGTGCTCCAGACATCCACTGTGGAGCTTGCTCTGCGCGACACTCAGCGTATACTCTACGCACTCCCCGACATACCTCCGAAAAGTGAAGACTTCAAGACCGACGACGGCTTCAATATAGTCAAGCTTCCCGTGGCCGATGCCTTCAAGACCGGGGCATTGAAATATCTCGTCTCCACATTCGACTTCAACGACCGCATGATCCGTGATTCCGGCTTCGGCCCGGGGCGTAAACTCGTGACATTCGTAAATGTGCTCCGTCAGAAGGTCTACCCGCTGGCTGAGGCTCTTGATTTCATGCTCACCACAGGACAGTATGCGATGGGACGCCCGGTGGAGATAGAATTTGCCGGTCTTGTCCGTCCGGATGCCACATCCTCCGACAAGAAAGGTATGCTCTACTGGCTCCAGATACGCCCTATAGTCGACAAAAAGGAGATGCTCGACGACTCTGTGATGGATGTAGAGGAATCCAAACTTCTGCTCCGCTCCAACACTGCCCTCGGGCATGGTCTGATGGATGGCGTTCGCACAGTGGTCTACGTTAAGCCAAAGACATTCAACAGCACCCGGAATCCGGAAGTGGCCCGTGAGATCGAACAGATCAACCGTAAGCTCACCGAGGAATCGGAGCCTTATATCCTGATCGGTCCCGGCCGCTGGGGTTCATCAGACTCTGCCCTTGGCATTCCCGTACGCTGGCCTCAGATAGCAGGTGCCCGCCTTATTGTGGAGTCGGCTCTCCCGGGCTATCACATCGAGCCCTCGCAGGGCACCCATTTCTTCCAGAATCTCACCTCCTTCGGTGTGGGATATTTCACAATCGATCCTGTTCACGGCCAAGGTGTCTTCGATGCCGACTATCTTGATTCAATGCCCGCCGTCTACGAATCGGATGCTGTCAGAATAGTGGAATTTGCCGACCCTCTCACAATCGCCATCAACGGCCGTAAAGGTGAAGGCATTGTGGTGAAACCTGCCGATCCCGATGCCGGGAATAATTCCGAAGATTCCGATCCACTCCTCTATGCTTCGGCTGAATAATGGCCGGAGGTTATTGTCTCAGATGGACGGTCTGGAGAGTATGGCTGCATCCATTTAAGGCACTCCGTCGCCTTCTGGAGACCGACAAGACCGAGGCTGACCTGCGCCAACGTCTTGATGAAACACTCGAGATGCTTGAGAAGCAGCGTAAGGAAACCTCCATACAATCGTTTAAGGTGTCGGAGCTCCTGCGACTCCTCACAGATACCGACAAACGTCTTGCGGATGAACACCGCGAGCTGGAGGAGACACGCCTTAAGCTCACCAAAGCTCTCGATTCTCTTGCCGAACATAAGAGCGTCGACGAGAAATTGGCGGAGTTTAATAAGGAGCTGAGTAAGGTGGAAGATTTGAAACGAAGGTATGAGAAACGCATCACGGAACTTGAGGCTCGTCTGGGGGATGCGCGTAAACGTCTTGCCGTAGCCGATGACAGCGAACTTGTCGAGCCTATTGATATGGCCGATACCAGACGGTTTCCCGCCGGCCCTCCCAAGTTACGTCCCAACGGGTCGTCGCCCCGCTTCATCTCTCCGAATAACCGGAGAGTTCCCCATCATAGCCAAGGCTACCGCGGGTCGTTCATCACACGGTATGAGGAGGCACCGCGCATTACGCACCCGGAATCCGACGATTCATCCCGTTCAGCACAACCGGCATCGTCCACTGCTCCGGAGCAGAATAAGAGTGCCGTAAATCCGGCTGACATGACCCGTCCCTACTACGAAGAGAAAGACACCACAACTATTGAAGGCACACCGGCCGAGACCTCCGAAAAGGTAGCAGCCTACCTCAAGTCGTTGCAAAAGAATACACCGAAAAAAAGAGCCGGCCGTTCCGACGACGACTGGCTCTCTGAACTTCCCGACCTCTGAATTATCGGGCTATTTTTCTCGCAGGCGGGCGATCATATCAGTTCGCCACGGAGGGTGGCACTGCTGGAGTCGGTGATGCGAACCTTTACGAAATCCCCCGGCTTTGTCTCACCTTTAGGGAATACCACTACCTTATTCTGACTCGTGCGACCGATATACTCGTCGGCACTGCGCTTTGAACGCCCCTCTACAAGCACCTCAAACTCCCTGCCTATATCCTTGCGGTTACTCTCGGCCGAAAGCTCGTTCTGAAGGGCTATCATGCGGTTGAGACGCTCAATCTTGACATCCTCCGGCACATTGTCGGGGAGGTGTTTCGACGCATACGTGCCGGGACGTTCCGAATATTTGAACATGAACGCAGAATCAAATCCCGCCTCCCGCATAAGCTCAAGTGTCTCCTGGAAATTCTCCTCCGTCTCATTGTGGAATCCGGTGAAAAGATCGGTTGACAGTCCGGCATCGGGAAGAATACGACGGATTGCCGCCACGCGGTCAAGATACCATTCCCGGGTGTATTTACGGTTCATCAGCTTCAACACCTCGTTGCTTCCACTCTGCACCGGCAGGTGGATATGACGCGCGATATTGGGATATGCGGCCATGGTCTCGAGAGTCTTGTCGCTCATATCCTTCGGATGTGATGTGGTGAAGCGCACCCGCATGTCGGGGGCTGCCTGGGCCACCATAGCCAATAATGCCGGGAAATCAGTGACAGCACCCTCCTCGTCCACATAATTGTAACTGTTGACATTCTGACCCAAGAGTGTTACCTCCTTGAATCCACGGCTACGCAGATCGGCGAGCTCATGAAGTATGCTCTTCGGTTCGCGGCTGCGCTCGCGTCCCCTTGTATAGGGCACGATACAGTAAGAACAGAAATTATTGCATCCGCGCATGATGGATATGAATCCGCTTATAGAGGAAGCACCGAGCCGACGGGGCATCACATCCTTATAGGTCTCTGTAGTGGAGAGGTCGATATTTATAGCCTTGGAACCTGTCTCGGCGGCTGCCACAAGATTAGGTAGATCAAGATATGCATCCGGACCGGCCACGACATCCACACCATATTCCTCGATAAGACGCTGTTTGAGACGCTCGGCCATGCACCCTATCACTCCGATTATGATATTACGGCCCAATTTGCGTCGCAGGGCGTTCCAGTAGGCTATACGCGAATATATTTTCTGCTCAGCATTCTCGCGGATGGAGCAGGTATTTAGAAGCACCGCAGCCGCATCTTCATCAGTCTCCGTAGGCTCATAACCGGCCATACCCATCATGGCGGCCACCACCTCCGAATCTGCCACATTCATCTGGCATCCGTATGTCTCGATGCGCACTTTTTTAGAATCTGTGCTATTTTTTCCCTTATTTGGTAAAAAAAATGGTTCCATATATCAATTGAATGGAAAAATGTGAGTAATTTTGTACAAAATTACCACTAAAATCCCTACATTACAAATGAGTTTCCCTTTTATTTCAGCCGAAGAAGCAGCAAGTCACATAAATAATGGCGACAATGTGGCTACCTCCGGCTTCACCGCTTCGGGGACACCAAAACTTGTAACAGTGGCTTTGGCCGAACGTGCCAGGCGTCACCATCAGGAGGGGAAGCCGTTCAAGATCAATCTTTACACCGGTGCATCCACCAATGATTATGTGGATGGAGCTCTCACACGTGCCGACGCTGTCGCTCAGCGTATGCCTTATCAAGGCTCCCCGGTGACAAGAACTGCTGCCAACGATGGCTCTATCAACTACTATGATCCGCATCTAAGTCATGTGTCGCAAGATATGCGCTACGGATTCGTAGGCGACATTGACGTGGCCATCATCGAGGTGACAGAGATGAATCCGTCGGGCGATGTAATCCTTGGTGCGGGCCTTGGACAAAGCCCCACTATTGCCGAGATGGCAAAGAAGGTAATAATCGAATACAGCTCATATTACAAAACCTCCTTCCGTGGATTTCACGACAATTACCTGCCGTTGAATCCTCCCCATCGTAGGGAGATTCCGATATATAAGCCGTCGGATCGTATCGGAGATCCCGTGCTGCACATCGATCCCAAGAAAATTATCGGAGTGGTACCGAGCAATGAGTCGGAAAGCATAAAATCATTTACCGAACTCACCGACATTACACGGGCTATCGGATATAATGTGGCTGATTTCTTAGCCACAGAACTTAAAGCCGGACGTATTCCCAAGGAATTTCTCCCGATTCAAAGCGGTGTCGGTAATGTAGCTAACGCTGCGTTATACGGGCTCGCAGACCATCCTGGCATTCCGCAGTTCCAGATGTTCACCGAAGTGGTGCAGGATGCCGTGATGGACCTCATGGAGCAGGGTAAATGCAGTTTTGCATCCACATGTGCACTCGCTTTCTCCGACAATGCCATGCTCAGCTTTATGGATAAGATTGATTTCTATCGCGACAAGCTCCTCATGCGCCCGAGCGAGATCTCCAATCATCCCGAGATTGTACGCCGGCTCGGTCTTCTCGCCATGAACACTGCCTTGGAGTGTGATATTTTCGGATTCATCAATTCCACACATGTCAACGGCACATACATGATGAATGGAATAGGTGGTTCCGGCGACTTCTGTCGCAACGCATGGCTCTCGATATTCCTATGCCCATCCATTCAGAAAGGGGGTCGCATATCGGCCATAGTGCCTATGGTGAGCCACGTTGATCACACGGATCACTGTGCCCGCGTCATAGTAACTGAACAAGGGGTGGCTGACCTGCGTGGAAAGGATCCGCGCCAACGCGCTATGCACATAATAGAAAATTGTGTACATCCCGATTATAAAGAGATAATGTGGGATTATCTTAAATTAACTCCTAAAGGCCATATGCCTCATAATCTCCGGGCTGCCTTTGCCCTGCATCAAACCTATCAGGAATGTGGCGATATGCGTAAGGTAGACTTCTCCCGCTATATATGAGATATAAGACCATCCCTCTATCATCACGGGATTCAACAATAAAAGCGGAAGCTGCAAGATTAAATCTTTCAGCTTCCGCCTTTGTTATTGAAAGTTGACTCGGCTATGGTTTATTTATCAGCTTCCGGTGACGGTTCATTTGTCAACACCGAGATCCTTGAAGGTGCGGGGAGCAGGCACGCCCGGAAGTGGTTTGCGATTCTTCAATTGCTCCAATGCCACTTCGATCGCTTTCTCAAGCTGCTGGTCGATTCCGGCCTGTTCCTTGATGGGATCGTTGTCTATGAGAATATCCGGATCCACACCATGATTCTCCACGATCCAATGTCCTGTCTTAGCATCATAATTTGTGAAGAACGGTACCCTCACATCTGTGCCATCCATATAGGGCAGCGATCCGCTGATACCGATGATTCCACCCCATGTGCGTGTTCCTATCACTGTGCCGAGATTATTGGCTTTGAAGCTCCAGGGGAAGAGATCGCCGTCGGAGGCCGAATATTTATTTATCAGAAGAACCTTCGGGCCCACATGGGTGGCATCGGGAATTGTTCCTGTCTTTGTGGAGGTGCGGCTCATGGTCATGCGATAGGGATTTCTAAGCAGACGCTCGATGATCATAGGCGATACGTTGCCACCACCGTTGGCTCGGTCATCGATAATCAAAGCCTCCTTATCAAGCTGAGGATAGAAGTAGCGTGAGAATTCATTCAGGCCTTCCACACCCATGTCGGGAATATAGATGTAACCCACCTTGCCTCCTGAGGCCTCCTCCACGCGTTTAATGTTGTTCTGAACCCAATTGTAATGGCGCAGTGCCGATTCGTCTGAGATCGGTTCTATCACAATCTTACGGGCTCCCTGCTCTTTCGCGGAGGTGTTGACAGTAAGCTCTACCGGCACATCAGCCTTACCCACCAATAGGGAATAGATATTGGTTGTCTCTGTCACGGGCACACCGTCGATGGCGATTATGAAATCACCCTCCTTCACGCCAAGGCCCGGCTCCTCCAAAGGTGAGCGCAGATCCTTGCTGTAGACAGCTCCGGGTATTATCTTCTCTATCTTGAAATATCCACTCTTGTCGCGGCTCAGTTCAGCTCCGAGCAGACCCATGGAGATGCGGTCGATACCCTTCACCTCCCCCGGATTAACGTAGGCGTGACCGCAGGCGAGCTCTGAAATCATCTCTCCGATTACATAATTCAGATCATATCTGGTCTTCACGTAGGGAAGAAGCTCGGCATATTTTGCCTTGATTGCATTCCAATCGGCTCCATGCATGTTTTCAAGATAGAAGCCGTCTCTGAATGCTCTCCACACCTCGTCGTAGATCTGGTTCCATTCCTGCGCATAGTCTATCTCAGCCACAAGACGCGAGAGATCTACAGGATCGGAAAGATTGGCCTTCTGAGTCGGGAAATCCGTAACGTAGAATTTTCCACGCTGGTAGAAGGCGGCTTTCTGTCGGTCGGCCGACACTTCCATATAAGCACCCTCGGCCACGACATCCGACTTCCCTTGTGAGAAATCATATACATTGACATTTCCTCCATCAGAATACCAAACCTTGTTCCCCTCCCCGTAAATAGGACGATAATAGCCGGCATGGGTGGATATCTTTAAAATCCGGTTCTCTATACCCTCGGGAGCCTAATTCACACCCCCTTCAGCGTATGTTCAGGAGGGTGCCTTCAATGCGGA
>CAMWZE010000024.1 GCA_947178685.1 uncultured Porphyromonadaceae bacterium | reverse complement strand
TCACGATACCTTCCTCTTCCGGTTTCGGCTCGATCCAGTATATCAACGGCGGCTCGATGGAGAAGAACGGCTGGGAGTTCAACTTCTACACCAACAATCTCGTGAAGGCAGGCAACTGGACATTCGATGTCAACTTCAACCTCGCCAACTACAACTCCAAGATCACCGATCTTCTCCCGGCTATCCAGGAGCTCAACAAGGGTGTGTTTAACGGCCAGAACGGCTCTTACCTCAGCCGTATGCAGGTGGGTAACGCCTACGGTTCTGTCTATGGTTTCCGCTACAAGGGTGTATACCAGTGGAGCGATTATGTGGAGGGACGCGAAGGCACAAGTCCGGTGGTGCGTGATGCTGAAGGAAACGTGGTGCTCGACTCCAACGGCAAGCCACTCCCGATGTATTTCGGCTACGGATCGACCAACTACAAGTTCAAAGGCGGCGACGCCATCTATGAGGATGTGAACCACGACGGCACAATCGACGAACTTGACATCGTGTATCTCGGCAACTGCAACCCGAAACTCTTCGGTGGCTTCGGCTTCACCGCAAAATGGAAGACATTCTCAGTGACAGCTTTCTTTAACTTCCGCACAGGCAACAAGGTAGTGAACTACGGACGTATGAACGCTGAGAATATGTACACCAACAACAACCAGTCGATCGCCGTAAACTGGCGCTGGCGCAAAGAGGGTGACGTAACCGATATGCCACGAGCCCTCTATAACTACGGTTACAACTGGCTCGGTTCAGACCGCTATGTAGAAGACGGTTCTTTCCTCCGCTTCAAGTATCTCACCTTCAACTATGCCTTCCCCACCGAATTGGTCAAGAAAGCATATCTCAATCAGGTGAACCTGTATCTAACGCTCAACAATATCTTCACAGCCACCAAATATAAAGGTGTCGATCCGGAGATTTCTCCCAACGAATACGGCATTGCTGAAGATAAGAGTAACACTCCGCGTTCGCAGTATTTCACCTTCGGCGTCACAGTAGGCTTCTGATGAGCCTTCAAAAACGAAACCAATCATGAAAAAGATAAACAGACTACTGAAATATATAGCTGTGGCAGCCTTGGCGATGCCGCTGACATCTTGCGACAGCTTTTTCGACATAAGGCCCTCCGACGAGATGGTGCTCGACGACTACTGGCAGAATGAGGGCGATGTGCTCGCCATGACAATGGAATGTTACCGCTCCATGGCCTCCTACGACTATATGAAGCGTCTCATAGTCTGGGGTGAGTTGCGTGGTGACAACGTGGTGGTGAGTCCGGGCAACGGTGACGGCGACATCCGCTATATCGGTACGCTTAACCTCCTCCCCTCCAACGGCTACACATCATGGACATCATTCTACAATGTGATCAACCTCTGCAACACAGTGGAACATTTCGCACCGATAGCTTGCGAGCAGGATCCCAACTTCACACAGGCCCAGCTCAACGGATATATCGCCGAAGTGAAAGGCATTCGCGCATTCACTTACTTCACACTTGTTCGTGCATTCCGTGATGTCCCCTTCATAATCAACCCTACGATTGATGACACTCAGGAATTTCAGATGGCTCAGAGCGACCCTGACGAACTGATCGACTGGCTGATCGATGACCTGAAAGGTGCAGAGAGCACAGCTGTGACTTCGTGGAGCAACACAGCCTACACCAAGGGACGCATCACACAGAATGCCATCCGTGCCATCATAGCCGACATGTGTCTCTGGCGTGGAAGATATGATGAATGTGCCGACTATTGCGACCGCATCATCAACGACCGCAACAATCCTATCATGCTTGAGAACTCTACATCTTTCGGCCGTTCTGTGTTCGTTACAGGCAACTCCAACGAGAGTATCTTCGAACTACAGATGTCACCCACCACAGTTGACAACGGAGCTGTCAGAGACTGCTATGGCGAGAGCTCGATGGGATATGCCATGCAGCTTGTGCCATATGATTTCGATGCCGCCGGAAGCACACTGTTTGGAGAGTCGGACTATCGTCGCAGAATCTCATTCTATTCCAACTCAAGCGGCTCATATGTGAGAAAATACACCGCCGCAATCAGCGTCACCGGTCTTACAGCATCATCCGTAGGCAACAGCGACTATACTTTCTATAATCCTTCAGAGCGTAACTGGGTTGTCTATCGTCTTCCTGAAATATATCTTATGAAGGCTGAGGCGCTCGCAGAAGGCGGCACCGACCTCGGAGAGGCGTTCCGCCTCGCATCGCTCACCTACGACAGAGCAAACCCGGGACTTGGCTCAGGTTCTCTCAATCAGGCTGAATATGCTTCGCAGACTGCAGTGCTCAATCTCATCTTTGATGAGCGCCAGAGAGAGTTTATGTTTGAGGGTAAACGATATTTCGATATCATCCGCCGCATAAATCATCACCGCAGCGACTTCCGCAATATCGTTAATACCTATCTTCTCCCCAAGTATGCCGATCTTGACCAGTCGACTGTGGCAAGTAAACTGAGTGCCTACGACGCACTATTCATGCCGATCAACGACACCGAGATGCGTGCCAACCTTCTGCTGAAACAGAATCCATTCTATGCCACCTCTTCCGACATCAATCTCAATTGATAAGGTGGGTATCATTAAAACCAACTGATTAATCATGAATATCAACAAGATAAAATCACTTTTCGGTCATTCGGCCCTTATCCTTGCAGCTCTCTCGCCCATAGGGCTGACCGGATGTGGCGATGATGTGGAGGAGGGAGCCTACTATACCTTCACCGGACAGACCGTGTCAAGCTATGCCAAGGAGACAGATGGCTTCTCTATCTTCTCAAGCCTTCTTGCCGACACGGGCAACGATGCTCTTCTCTCCTCTTATGGACACTACACAGTGTTCCTCCCCACCGACAAAGCGCTTCAGAGCTATCTCTCCGCAAAGGGTAAGAGCTACGAGAACCTTACCTTGGAGGAGAAGTTAGAGATTGTCTACAACCACGTAATCAAGAGCGGTGGCAACGATTATAAATCGGAGACATTCGAGGAGGGTTCACTTCCCGAAACCACCATGAGCGACAACTATATCACCATATCATTCCGTTCCGATGATTTGGGTTCCGGCCTCGTTATCTATATCAACAAGACCACCCCGATTGTAGAGAAGGATATAGAGGTCCATAACGGTGTGATCCATGTGGTGGGTGGTGTGATTGAGCCATCGAAAGATTTCCTTCTTGATGTAATCAAAGAGGAGGGGGCATTCTCCATCTTCGCCGAGGCACTTGAAGCAACGGGACTTAACAAGAAGACAGAGCTTATCTATGATGAGTCGTATGTATCTCCTTATCCCGACGGAGAGTTGGTGAGAGGTGACTGGAAATTCTTTGTGCCGGCAGTGAAACGCTATGGATTCACACTCTTCGCTGAGCCTGACGCAGTGATGAACGCCAACGGCATCTCATCCCTTGCAGAACTCTCAGCATATGCAGAATCAATCTATGGCACAGAGGCTAAAGGGAACTATACCGACCCTGAGAACGCGCTCAACAAGTTTGTGGCATATCACCTGCTCGACCGCCAGATGAATACCAATGAGTTTCTCTACAACGGTCCCTGCACAATGACCTCCTTCATGGATAAGCGTACTGAGTATTATGAGACAATGTACACCTACCGTCTCATGGAGATTAAGGCAGGCAACCGTATCAACGAGCAATACAACGGTAAATATGTAGGTATCGACACTGAAAGATCCGGTATCAGCGCAGTTAACGGATATCTGCATGGCCTGACAGATATGCTCGTCTATGATGAAGACGTAATGATTAATGATGTGCTCAACAAGCGCATCCGCTTCGACTTCTACAATGTGCCCCCCGAACTCACCAACAACAATATCCGCTGGCAGCTCACCTCGCTTCCTCAGGGCTATTCGGGCTACGTAATCCCAAATGACTTCTGTTCGGAGCACCTCTCATTCTCCGATGAGACCGAGATCACAATGTGGGCATCCGACGGCTGGACCAACTTCGAGGCCGATGAGCTCAAGCTCAACGGATGGTATGACTTCACACTCCGCATGCTTCCGGTGCCTCCCGGTTCTTATGAGATCCGCGTAGGCTATCGTCAGGAGTCATGGAGAGGTATTGCCCAGCTCTTCGTTGACGGTGAAATTCAGGGAATCCCGCGCGACCTCCGTATCGCAGGAACCGACCCTATGGTTGGCTGGGAATCAGACGACCTCCTCAGTCCCTCCGCAAGAGCCGAAAATGACAAGGCCATGCGCAACAGAGGTTATATGAAAGCTCCGGCTTCAATCTACACCCCTCAGAATGGAGGCACATCTCTGCGCAATATCTCACAGGCTCTCCGAATCGTAGTAGGCCAGTTCAACTTCCAGGAATATGGAGCCCACTATCTCAGGGGTAAGAATGTGTATTCTCCCGATCAGGAGTTCCACGGCGACTACATCGAGATCATTCCCACAAGCCTTATCGACAGGGAAGATATCTATTAACCACTAACCTATCTGACAATGAAAACCAATAATATAAACAGATGGCTCTCCTCCGCCCTGCTCTCCTCAATGGTGATTGCCGGAGGATGTTCCGACAACTGGGACGACCACTACTCCGGTCAGAACTCAGGGAAAAGCGATCTGACAGTTATGGAGATCATAAAAAGCAACCCCAACCTGTCGAAATTCGCCAAGATGATCGAAATCGCAGGAATGGAGGACATGCTTGACACAACCCAGACCTATACCGTATGGGCACCATCCGATGAGGCACTCTCGGCCATAGATCTCAATGACGTTGAAGAGGTGAAACGCATCGTATTGAATCATATCGCCCGATTCAATATATCCTCATCAACCAACCCGATGAAGAACGTCAGGATGTATAACGGTAAGGTAAACCACTTCGGCGCCGGCACATTCGCCGGTGTGGAGCTGGCTGAAAGCGACATCATAGCCCGCAATGGCGTGCTCCATCTTCTGCGCGAGGCAATACCCTACCGATATAATCTGCGTGAATATATCGACACTCATCCCGAGTGCTCACTGCTCTCGCAGTTCATAGCCCGTTTCGATGAGGAAAAATTTGATGAGGAGGCAAGCGCACCTCTCGATGTGGATGAAGCCGGCAACACCATTTACGATACTGTGACCGTGGCCTACAACCGTCTTTTCCAGCATCCCGTTTATGGACTCGGTGACATAGAAGCCGAAGACTCGGTATTCACCATGCTGATTCCCGATAACCGTGCGTGGGAAGATGCCTTCAAGAAAACGGAGCCTTATTTCACCGTCTACAATAAGGATGCGGCCATAGCCGATTCAATACGGGAAGTGCAGACATCTCTTGCATTGTTAAGCGACCTTATCTTCCGTGCGGAGATAACCGACGCAGCCTCTTCCGCACCTCAGACCACCACATCCGGAAGCCTTATCACCGATATGGCCGGGATGTTCTCAGGCTCGGTGAAGCAACAGGCTTCCAACGGTTTATTCTATCTCACATCCAACCTTAATCTCGATCCGGTTGCCACATTCAACAAGAGAATAGATGTGGAGGCTGAGGAGAGCACAGGCAGAGAGAATGGTAACAACCGTACAGCCGCCTACACTCGCGTGTTAGGTACCGACAATACTCTCTTCAACGAGGTGTCAGGCCACAGCTATCTTGAGGTGCAGGGCACTACGGCTTCGGCAGCTCCGGCCATCTCATTCCGCCTGCCCGGTGTGCTCTCCGGTAAATATGATATCTACGCCACATTCCTTCCGGCTTCAGTGGAGGATGCCTCGCTCTCCAACGACAGCACGAGAATGCAGTTCACATTCAATTATCCCGATCCGGCTACAGGCAGAAATCGCTCTACCGTATTTGACGACGAGAGTTTCGTCACCTCCGGAACACGCATGACCACTATCAAGGTGGCCGAGGGATTCACCTTCCCGGTGAGCGACTTTGTCGACCGACTCTGGCTGATGGATCCCACCAATGACAAAGCCAACCGTCTTTCCACCATCAGCATCGATGTGGAGACAAACGTGGAGCGCAACGAATTCAACAACGGTGTTCTGACCCGTCGCTTCCGTATCGACTGCATTTACCTGATTCCCGTCACTGACTAATACAGCATCCAATGAAACACATAGATAAGAAATCAATTAAATCGAGCCTCCGCAGAGGGCTGCTCACCGGACTCGTTGCCGGACTCCCCTTCGCGATGCTGGCAGATATAATGGTGACAGGCCGTGTCATCGATGCAGGCACAGGTGCAATCCTGCCCGGTGCGAGAATCACTGTGGTCGACGGCACAGCCACCGCCATGACCAACGGCGAGGGCGAATACAAGCTCAACGCCCCAAAGGGGAACGTAACCTTGAAAATCGAGGCTCCGGGATTCAATCCCGCTTATGTGGCACTGCGCGGCCAGACCGCACTCGATATCCGTCTGCGGGCCGACAACGGCCAAAATCCAATCGGCGTCACCACCGCCGATAACAGTGTCTCAGACCTTCAAGGCGATCTATTCTCTATAAGCCGCTCGGGTATGCCCGGAGCCGGTCACGCGGTTTTCGTGGATGGTCTCCACTCGATAAGCTCTTCTTCGCAGCCTCTTTATGTGGTTGACGGTGTTATCTGGGCTACTGCCGACGGACTTGAAAGCTCCATTGTGGATGGGCATTTCTCCAATCCGCTCGCACTCATCGACCCTAATGATATCGAAAGTGTGAAAGTGCTTCGCAACGGCACCGCACTCTATGGTGCGAAAGGTGGCAATGGCGTGGTTTATATCACCACCAAGAGAGCCAAAGATGAGGCTACCAAAATTGAAGCCTGGGCATCTGTAGGGTTCCGCGACAAGATAAAATCAATCCCTGTGATGGATGCCTCGCAGTATCGTCTCTACGTCTCAGACGTGATCGGCGGAATGAGCGACAAACAGGGTTTCACCGACCGTTTCGAATTCCTCAACGATGACCCCGCCTCAATCTATTATAAGGCCAACCACAACAATACCGACTGGCTCGACCTTACCACAAGAGGGGGTTTGCTGATGAACTACGGAGTGAACGTGCGCGGCGGTGACGACCGGGCCTTGTATGCCTTCTCTCTCGGCTACACAAAGAATGACGGCTCGGTGAAAGAGACATCATTCGACCGCCTCAACATACGATTCAATTCCGACATCAATCTCTGGAAGGGATTCAAGCTCCGTTTCGACATAGCCTTCGCCCAGGCCACATGGCATCTGTTTGACGACGGACTCAACACAATCTCCTCTCCCACTTATCTCTCGATGTTGAAATCTCCTCTCTATCATCCGAATGTGATAAGCAACACGGGCCACGTGACTCTGAAATATTCCGATGTCGATGAGCTAAACATCGGTAACCCGCTTTCGATTCTCGATCTCGGCAAGGCCGACAATCGCAATTACCGCTTTAATCTCGCTGCAAGTCCGGAATACCGGTTTAATGATACTTGGAAATTAGGCGCGACAGTGGGTTATACGTTCGACAAGTCGAAGGAGAATAACTTCACTCCCGATTATGGTGTGGAAGACCGTGCGCTTTATAACTCAAACGGAGAGATATACGCAACATCGCTCAACGAGGTGCGCACCCTTATGGGACGTCACACCATGTTCAATCTTGATGCTCACGCCGATTTCAATCCATTGCACGACTATGTGAACAATCTCGCCTTCCGTCTTGGCTACCGTTTCCAGAACGACACCTACGCACGCAGCTACGGCGAGGGTCACAATACCCCCTCCGACCATGTCAGCGCACTTGGCAAGACCACTACCGACCTTCGCTTCTCAGAAGGTCTCGACACAAGATGGCGCAGCATAGGATGGTATCTCACCGGCGACTACAGTCTCTACAACAGATATTTCCTCAGCGTGGCCGGCTCGATGGAGAGCTCCTCCCTCTTCGGCAAGAATGCGCCCGACGCCCTAAAGATGGGTGGTGTGGCATGGGGACTCTTCCCCTCTGTCAACGCAGCATGGCTCATCTCCTCTGAGGAATGGATGAAAGGTCTCTCCGCTATCGACATGATGAAATTCAGAGTAGGCTATGAGATGGCCGGCAATGACAGAATCCCGGCTCTTGCCAATATGACCTATCTGGCAAGTGAGAAGATGGCCGGTCATGCATTCGGACTCGTACTTGCCAACATCGGCAACGACAAACTCAAATGGGAGACCACAAAGACTTTCCGCGTTGGTCTTGACATGAATTGGTTTGCCAACCGCTGGATGTGGCAATTCGACTTCTTCAAATCAACTACCGACGATCTCATCCTGCTCAAACAGCTTAACGAGGAGGCCGGACTAAAGAGCTTCTGGACAAACGGTGGCAAACTTGAGAACACAGGTGTAAACTTCTCCACCACCGTAAGAGCAATCGACTCTCGCGAAGTGAAACTTGATGTAGGGGCTTCGATAGGACACTATAAAAACAAAGTGAAGAGCCTTAACGACGGTTCTTTCATCACAGATGTGGCCGGAGGTTCGGTGCTCACGACTGTTGGTGAACCTCTCGGAGTCTTCTACGGCTACAAGACCGAGGGTGTCTTCTCTACTGTAGACGATGCATCGGCGGCCAACCTTGCTATCCGCAACAATGATGGCTCACTCAGCAGCTTCGAGGCAGGCGACATGCACTTCAACGATGCCAACGGAGATAAGATCATCGACAGCAAAGATATGCAGGTGATCGGCAATCCCAATCCCGATTTCTACGGTAATTTCAATTTCCGTCTGAGCTGGAAAGGATTCACCCTCTCATCGCTGTTTACCTACTCCTACGGCAATGATGTCTACAACGCATTGCGTGCCAACCTCGAAAGTGGCAGCAACATCTTCAACCAGAGCACAGCCATGACCAACCGCTGGGTGGCCAACGGACAGAAGACAGACATCCCCCGCGCCACTTACGGCGACCCGATGGGAAATGCACGCTTCTCCGACCGCTGGATTGAAGACGGATCCTACCTGAAATGGAAATCTCTCCGTCTGAGCTATGCGATACCTCTGAAGACCACAGCTATCCAGGGTCTGGAAGTATGGTTCGAAATGAACAATATCAAGACCTGGACAAAATATCTCGGACCCGACCCCGAATCCTATGCCGGATACAATCCTCTCTGGCTTGGTGTTGACACAGGTCTTGTGCCTGCTGTACGCGAATACACATTCGGAGTCAAAGTTAATATCTAAACAAGCAAAGAAATGAAACCCGCATATTTCATAAAAGCAGCCGCCATGCTTGCCACCGGCATAATGGCATGCTCTTGCTCCGACATCCTCTCCAACGACACCGAGAGCTTTATCGATATCGAGGGGCAAGGTAAATATAATGCCAACGACTCCCTTTATTCAGCAATGGGAGTCGTGAGACAGCTACAGAACCTCGGGGAGCGCTATGTGCTCCTCGGGGAACTCAGAGGCGATCTTGCAGAGGTGCCCTCCACAGCAGACTACAACTTGCAGGAAATAGCCTCATTCACTCCATCTGCCGACAACACCTATTCCTCCCGTAGAGACTATTATGCAGTGATCAACAACTGCAACTATGCGCTCACAAAGCTCGACACTCTTATTGTGGAACAGGGAAACAAGGTGCTTCTGCCGGAATATATCAGCATCCGCACCATGCGCGACTGGACATATCTACAGTTAGGCCTTACCTACGGTAAAGCAGCCTGGATCACTGATCCTATCCTTTCGCTCGAAGAGACCGAAAAGAATCATCATGTGGCCGAGCTCGATGAGATAATGGATAATATCATCGACGATCTCCTCCCCTATGCCGGGGCAAAAACTGCTGATTACGGTTCTGTCGATGCATTTAGCTCCCGCCGGTTCTTCATGTCGCCCACTCTGATGCTCGCCGACATCATGCTTTACAAGAACCGCTATGAGGAGGCAGCCGAACTATATTACCGATATCTTACCGATAATAATAACGGCTATGTGACAGTGAGCTCCAGCTTTAGCAACAGGTGGGAAACTTCACAGGCTGCGAAAGTGAAAGAGGAAAACCCTCAGCATAATTACACCTATCTCAACGAGGTGCTCACTCTGATTCCATATTCCACAGATGTCAAGGATATGCATCCCAATCTGGTGAATATGACCTATAATACCAACCCTTCTATCGTTCCGGCCGAATGGTGGATGCGCGAAATGAAGGCAAAAGAGCATTATCACGCCGACAACGAGGATATAGCCATACCTTCAATAACGGAGGGAGACACCCGCGGACAAATGGTGCCCACATCTTCCTCAGAAAAGATATTCGGCGACGCATTCTTCCCGGCAGGTATCAATGGCACTTCCGCACCGGCTATAATCGGTAAGTTCTACAATAACTCAACCGAAGAATCGACTGTAAGCAATCCCTCGAATCCATTCTTTGAGAATGGCAACCAGCGTATCCTCACATTCGTTTCAACCTACCGTATCCCCCACCTCTATCTCCGATATGCCGAGGCTGCCAACCGGGCCGGTAAGCCCACCAT
>CAMWZE010000023.1 GCA_947178685.1 uncultured Porphyromonadaceae bacterium | reverse complement strand
CGCTGATGACCGGATTGACGCTCGTGGCCATGGGGGGCTTCTGGTTTGGAGTAGTGGGAATCTGCATCCTTTTGGCTTCATGGGGAATGGTGGGAGGAAATAGTCCGCTGTTGCTTTCGACATGGGGCTTTGTGTTTACATTCATAATGTTCGGTCCGGTGACGGTGATCTCCACGAGTCTGCTTCAGTCGTCGCATGAGTCGGTCGACCCGCTTAACTGGTTTGACATCTCCCCGGCCATCTACATGGGTATCGTGGTGGGCTTCATGGCAGCCAATGCCTATCTCGCCTTTACATATGCCACCTATTTCAGGTCGAAGAAGATGATGCGCTACACATTCCCGGCCATATACGGGCGCCGGGCCACGCGCAATCTCTATCTCATCTTCAGCCTGCTGGCAAGCGGCGTTTTCATATGGTCTTGCTTTGACATAGGTCTTGACCACCCGGTGCTTGCAGCTATTCCCGGTCTGATCTGTTTGATCTTTGATATCTATATATGGAAAAAGATGGATAATTCACCTCGTAGCGATTTGGCATCTGTGGCCGAGTTGTCGTGTCTCAATATGCTGATAATGGGACTGATATCCTCCATAGTGTCAATCTGGGTGGGTATACCTGACGACAGTAAGCTTCAGATTTTTTAAAAAATAAGCGGGTTTTATTTGGTTGATACAAAAAAAATGACTAATTTTGCACTCGCTAACGCAATCGGGGTGTAGCACAGTTGGTTAGCGCGCTACGTTCGGGACGTAGAGGTCGGGCGTTCGAGTCGCCTCACCCCGACATGCCGTCAGCTCTTTCAGGGCTGACGGTTTGTTTAAGGTCTCATTCCCACGTAGATGGGATGGATCTGAGCATCGGAAGGCCTCTGATAAGTATTCAGGGCCGGTGGATAAATTTGGCTGCTTGCAACCACTCGAAAAAATGCTAAAACTGCTCCCGAATACGGGTAAACATTGTGTGGCGTTGGAAAAGGACGATGATTATGACCTTCGGCCGACTGGATTCCGCCAACATGCCGTAGTGAGGATTGATGAGCTTTTCCGGGCCTCGCGGCTCAGGAGATTTGCCGATTTGAGCATTCGGAAAGAGTGGACTGACCCTCTTCCGTATGCTCTTTTTTCTTTTTAACATTAAATACTATCAGATATGAGTTATCTTTTCACTTCAGAATCGGTGTCGGAAGGACACCCCGATAAAGTCGCCGACCAGATCAGCGACACTCTTCTTGATGAATTCCTCGCCCGCGACCCCAAGAGCCACGTGGCCATCGAGACTCTCTGCACCACGGGGCAGGTGGTGGTGGCCGGTGAGGTCAGCAGCGATGCTTATGTAGATATACACAACGCTACACGTGCTTTGATAAACGAGATCGGATATGACCGCGGGGCATACCGTTTCGACGGCGATTCTCTCGGAATACTCTCTGCCATACATGAACAGAGCGGCGACATAAACCGTGGCGTGACACGTGGAGACCTCCTCAGCCAGGGTGCCGGCGACCAAGGTATGATGTTCGGTTATGCCGTTGATGAGACCGAGAACCTCATGCCATTGACTCTCGACCTCTCTCACCTCATATTGCGCGAGCTCGCCGACATACGCAGAGAGGGGAAGGAGATGAGCTACTATCGCAAGGGTAAGCTCAAGACATATCTTCGTCCCGACTCAAAGGCACAGGTGACAGTGGAATACAACGACGACCGCACTCCCAAGCGTATCCACACAATCGTTGTCAGCACCCAGCATGACGAGTTTATCGCGCCATTGGCCGACACCGCCCAGGCCCAACTCCGTGCCGACGAGGAGATGCTTGCGAAGATACGAAAAGATGTGAAGGAGGTGCTGTTGCCGAGAGTGGTGGCGAAGCTTCCGGAAAATATACAGGCCCTGTTTGACGACAAGCTCGTGCTCCACGTCAACCCCACGGGAAAATTCGTGCTCGGCGGTCCGCATGCCGACACCGGTCTAACCGGCCGCAAGATAATTGTAGACACCTACGGCGGACGCGGTGCCCATGGCGGCGGCGCCTTCTCCGGCAAGGATCCCTCCAAGGTAGACCGTTCGGCAGCCTACGCATGCCGCTACATAGCGAAAAACATGGTGAAGGCCGGAGTGGCTCGTGAGATGCTCGTACAGGTGAGCTACGCCATCGGTGTGGCCGAGCCTGTGAGCGTATATGTCGACACCTTCGGCACGGCGGCTCCCGGCCTGACCGACGCTCAGATAGCCGACATGATAAAGGAGATGTTTGACCTGCGCCCCGGGGCCATCGAGGAATGGCTTAAGCTGCGTAATCCCATCTACCGCGAGACAGCAGCCTACGGACATATGGGCCGCGAGCCCAGGATTGTGACGAAGACCTTCAAGAACCGCTATGAAAGCGAGCCTATAACCCGGGAAGTAGAGCTGTTTACATGGGAGAAGACCGACCGTGTGGATGAGATAAGGGATAGAATTAAGAATTAAACACCCATGTGTTTGCAGATTATCCGAAAAAGTGTTATCTTTGCGCCTAATTATGCAAGCCGTTGGCGCAGTTATGCAGATTTCCGGCGCCGGGCTAATCCCTTTTCGAATTAACAAACACAAATTATTCAGCTATAGCACAGAATGGCAACTTTAGAGAAAATCAGAAGCAAGTCGGTGTTCCTCATCGTCGTTATCGGTGTGGCACTCCTTGCCTTCATTGTCGGTGACGCACTCACCAACAGCCGCAATCTCTTCGGCGACCACACCACAGTGGCCAAGATAGGCGGCGAGAAGATCGACTACACAGATTATGCGCGTAAACGCGAGGAACTCAACAACCAGCTTGAGCAGATGCGCCGTCAGAACCCGGCCCAGGCGGCCTCTTTCGACAATCAGCTCCTCTCGCAGATGGCTCTCGACCAGCTCATCGCCGAGCGCCTTATCGACAGAGCGGCCGAAGACGCCGGTATCAGCACCTCCGGCGAGCAGCTCCGTTTCTACGTGATCGACAATCCTATCAATCCCTCGATCCAGACTATCATCCAGCAGCTCAACGCAGCCGGTCTGGCTGTGTCGACACCCGCTCAGGCTTATGAGGTGATCTTCAACCCCAAGCGCAACGGTCTCACCGAGGCTGCCATGGCTCCCTATCAGCGTCTCTGGCTCAACATGGAGCAGGAGACTATGCAGATGATCAAGCGCCAGAAATATCAGCAGCTCCTCTACGGAACCGTAAAGGCCAACGAGCTTGACAAGAAGGCTCTCTATAACGACTATGTAACCACCAACAACGTAAGCGTGGCTTACCATCCTTTCGGCCAGCTCGACCCTGCGAAGTATGCAGTGAGCGACCAGGAGATCGCCGCTGCCTACAACGACAGCAAGAGCCGTTTCAAGGTGGATGACCTTACAAAGGATATCAGCTTCATCGCTGTGAATATCTCTCCTTCAGTGTCTGACCGTGAGGATGCCCGCATGCTCGCCACCAAGACCGCCCGTTCGCTCGCCGACAGCACAGGCCAGATAGACAAAGACCTCCGCAAGGAGGGTGTGGTGGTAACCCACAAGGAGCTCCGCGCTTCCGACCTCCCCGCAGGTCAGGTGAAGGATTACGTGCTCTCTGCCGCTCCCGGCGAGGTGAAGGTGATCTCAGAAAACCTCAAGGGCTTCACAATCGTAAAGATGGGCCGTAAGACTTCGGCTCTTGATTCTATCCAGCTCAACATCGTGCAGGTGGTGGGCGAGGAGCTCCCCTCAAAGGTGCTCGCAAGCCTCAACGCAGGTCTTCCTGTTGACAGCGTGTCAAAACGCTTCTCTGCCGATAGCGTGATGGCTCAGACCGCTCAGTGGATACCCCTCTTCAGCGCACAGGGTCGCACGAATGCTCTCGAGAGCTCACAGCTCGATTCCCTCAACAAGGCCGGTGGCCGCTTCATCAACCTTGTGTCTACTCCCCAGGGTGCTGTGCTCGCCCAGGTGGCTAAGCGCAATGCTCCCGTAGACGTTTACTCATTCGAGGAGGTTACATATGAGCTCAAGCCCAGCACCAAGACCATCAACGGCGAGCGTGAGAAACTTGAGAAGTTCCTCGATGAGAACAGCTCTGCGAAGAACTTCATCGCCAACGCTGCCAAGGCCGGTTATTCAGTTCAGAATCTCAGCCTTGATGCCTCTTCTCCCGCCGTGCCCCGTATGGCCGGCATGCAGAGCTATTATCCCGACAGCCGTCAGGTGGTGCGTTGGGTGATGGTAGACGGTAAGCCCGGTGCTGTAAGCCACATCTATGAGAGCAAGGACGCCATTACTCCGGCACTCTATGCAGTGGCAGTGGTAGATGAATATGACGACTATGTGCCCTTGACCAACGGCGACGTCAGCAACTACGCTACAGACCGTGCCCGCAAGAACAAGGCAGGCGACGAGCTCGTGAAGGAATATCAGGGCAAGGCCGGTACAATGGCTTCTGTGGCACAGGCAATGGCTGTGGAGGCAAGAAACGACTCCACCTTCCGCTTCGGCCGCAGCGCTACAGTGCGCGACGCTGCCGTGATGGGTAAGATTGCCGGTTCTCAGCCCGGAAATGTAGTGGTGGTTAAGGGTGACAACGGTGTATACGCCTACCAGATTCTGGGCCAGAACACCGAGTCGTTCCCCTTCAGCGACCAGCAGTATGAGCAGCAGTATTATCAGCTCGTGAATCCCAACATGGGAGAGATGCTGATCGGCTCAAAGAAATTCAAGAACAACATCTTCAAGTTCGAGGCCGGCGATTGATAGCCGTGCCCCCGGCAAAGAAACAGATAGAGAGGGTCGTCGCCACAGTGAGGCGACGACCTTTTTTCACTTAAATGGCGATAATATTAATATGACACAGAAACTTCCATTGATAGGCCTCACTCTCGACGGCCTTACAAAGATAGCCCTCTCGGGAGGGATGCCGAAGTTTGTGGGCAAGCAGCTCGCCGACTGGCTATACAAGAAGAAAGTGACCGATTTCGACGAGATGGTTAATATCTCGAAAAAGAACCGTGAGTGGCTTTCGGAAAACTATATAATAGGCCGGGAGAAACCGGCTTCAAGACAGAAGTCGACCGACGGCACCGTGAAGTATCTCTTCAACGTGGGCCAGGGGCGCACTATCGAGAGTGTTTACATTCCGGATAAAGACCGCGCAACGCTCTGCGTGTCGTCGCAGGCCGGTTGCAAGATGAACTGCTATTTCTGCGCCACGGGTCGCCTGGGCTTCAAGGCCAACCTTACTCCGGCACAGATAATAAACCAGATACTGAGCATTCCCCCCGTTCCCTCAAAGGGGGAGGAGCCTATGGCAGAGCTCACCAATGTGGTGTTCATGGGTATGGGTGAGCCGCTCGACAACCTCGACGCCGTTCTTCCCGTGATAGAGATACTCACCGCTCCCTGGGGGTTGGCTTGGAGCCCGAAACGTATAACCGTCTCCACCGTGGGTAAGCTGCCTCAGCTGAAAGATCTGCTTGAGAAGACTCAGGTGCATGTGGCCGTGAGCGTACATACCGCCGATCCGGTGGAGCGCGGCCAGCTGATGCCGGCCCAGAAAGCGTTTCCGATATCGAGCGTGATGAAGATGCTCGCCGGCTACGATTTCAGCCATCAGAGAAGACTCTCGCTCGAATATATCATGTGGCGCGGCGTGAACGACGACATAGCTCATGCCGACCAGCTTATCCGACTCATAGGTAATCTCGATTGCCGCGTGAATCTGATACGCTTCCATGCCATTCCCGACGTGGAGCTGAAGCCGGCGAGCGAGGAGAGAATGCTGATGTTCCGCAACCATCTGAACTCGAAAGGGATCACCGCCACCATCCGCACCTCAAGAGGGGAGGACATCATGGCCGCCTGCGGAATGTTGGCCGGTAAGAAATGACCCGCATCCGACGGCGAATTAACCGTCAGGACGGGAGAAATTTATCAAGACAATCACAAGGATCAAGATGACAAGACCAGTGAAAGTGGGTATCACCCACGGTGATATAAACGGAATAGGCTACGAGGTGATACTCGGAGCCATTGGCGAGGAGGGGATGACCGATATATGCACTCCGGTGATTTTCGGTTACCACGCACTCGCGGAGAAGGCGCGTAAGCTTCTCGGACTCGACAGCGTGAGACTCTACAAGGCTCACAGTGCGGCACAGGCTCAGCCGGGCAGGATTAGTGTGGTGGAGATTTCACCCGAGGTGCCCGAGCATAATCCCGGAATGCCGACAGAGGCTTCCGGAAAGGCTGCCGTGGCTTCGCTTGAAGCGGCGATGGAGGCCCTGGAAGCGGGCGACATAGATGTTCTGGTAACGGCTCCCATCTCAAAGGAGGCCGTGCAGAGTGAGGAATTCAAGTTTCCCGGCCACACGGAATATCTGGAGGCAAAGGCCGGGGAGGGCTATAAATCGAGGATGATACTCTTCGACGACACAATCCGCGTGGCTCTTGTGAGCACCCATCTGCCGGTGGCAAAGCTTGCGGCGGCGGTAACCCGCGAGTCGGTGGGTGCTGCAATAGAGAGTCTCCGGAATTCACTGAAACAGGATTTCGGCATAGTGCGACCCTGCATAGCCGTACTTTCGCTTAATCCTCATGCCGGCGACGGAGGTTTGCTCGGGACGGAGGAACAGGAGGTGATAATACCGGCCATCAACGAGGCCCGCGAGAACGGAACGCTCGCGTTCGGTCCCTTCGCAGCCGACGGCTTCTTCGGAGTGGGTGATTACAGGAAGTTTGACGGAATTGTGGCGATGTATCACGACCAGGGGCTTGCCCCCTTCAAGGCTCTTGCCGGGGAGAGAGGTGTGAACTTCACCGCCGGGCTGCCGTTTGTGCGCACTTCGCCCGACCATGGCACCGCCTTCGGGATAGCATGGAAAGGGGAGGCCGATCCCACCTCTATGCGCGAGGCTATATATAAAGCCATCGACCTTCTCAGAAACCGGGAGCGATATCTTGAGGCCTCGGCCAATCCTCTCCGTAAGATTGTGGTGGAACGTCCCGACAAAGGGGAGCGTCAGGAGAAGCCCGAGCGCACCGATAAGCCCGAGCGTACGGAACAGACGGAGCGCACTGATAAGCCTGAGCGCAACGATAAGCCAGAGCGCACCGAAAAGGGGGAACGCAACGAGAAAAACAATAGCAAAAAGGACTCCGGTGCCGTACAGACAGACGGCAAACCGGGCGACAAGGAGGAGAACCAAACAAAAGAGACAGAGACAGAATGAATTTCGGAATAATCGCCGCCGGACAGGGTTCGCGGCTTGTGCAGGAGGGAGTGGCACTTCCCAAACCGTTGGTGACAATCGACGGGCAACCCATGATAGGACGCCTTATCGATATATTCACTCGCTGCGGGGCTGAGTCGATCAGCGTTATCGTAAACGAAGAGATGCGTGAGGTGGCCGAATATCTTACGGAGAATGCTCCGAAGCTTCCATGCGCCTTCAACCTGGTGGTGAAGACCACCCCCACATCCATGCACAGTTTCTATGAGCTCTCCAAAATTATGGAGGGGAAGGGACGCTACATAATAACCACGGTTGACACTATCTTCCGGGAGGAAGACTTCAGCAAATATGTGTCGGCCTTCGAAAATGCAGGGGAGGACGTTGACGGAGTGATGGCCGTGACCGGCTTCATCGACGACGAGAAACCACTCTATGTGGCCACTGATGCCGAGGGACGCATCACCGGTTTTCTCGATGCTTGGCGCGAGGGTGTGAAATATGTGAGCGGAGGGATCTACGGACTCGGACAGTCGGCCATCCCGGTGCTGAAGCGCTGTCTTGACGCGGGGGTAGGGCGCATGCGCAACTACCAGAGAGCACTTGTGGAGGCGGGTCTCAATCTCCGGGCCTACGATATGAACAAGATTATATACTTGGACCATGCCGCAGATATAGTAAACTCCGAAACTTTCATAAACGATAACAACTGAAAAAATGTCTGACATAAAAATTGCGGGAGTCATGAGGGCCGGTGCCTTCTCTCCCAACCATATCGGCAACGATGCCGCCATATTCAACGCTGCTGTGGAACAGCTCCGCAAGCGAGGCTGCGAGGTGAATGTATATAGTGAAGACCAATTCAATGCCGGCGTGATAGAGGAACCGATCATTCTCAACATGTGTCGCGAGCAGGCCTCAATTGCCAAGCTGCAGGCGCTCGAAGATGAGGGCCGCCTCGTGATAAACTCCGGCTACGGAATAGAGAACTGCACACGCGAGAGAATGACGCGAATACTTCTCGGCAACAAGATACCGTATCCTGACAGCCTTATCGTAAACACCAACGAGAGCGTAGTGAACGAACTGAAAGAGGCCGGCTTTACCTCCTGCTGGATTAAGAGAGGCGACTTCCATGCCCAGCACAAGGAGGATGTGAGCTACTGCCGTCACCCGGAGGAGGCGCAGGAGGTGCTCCATGAATATTTCTACCGTGGCATCAAGAGGGCGGTGATCAACCGACATCTTGTGGGCGACCTGATAAAGTTCTACAGTGTGAGCGGCCAGCCCTTCTTCTTCTGGTTTTATCCCTTCGACGAAGGCCACAGCAAATATGGCTATGAGGCTGTGAACGGCAAGAGCCGTGGATTGCATTTCGATCTTGACCAGCTTAAAGAGACCTGTCAGCGTGCCGCCGATATCCTTGATGTGAAGATCTATGGAGGCGACTGCATCGTAGACCCCGACGGCACCATCAGGATAATCGACTTCAACGACTGGCCAAGTTTCGCCCCCTGCCGCACGGAGGCAGCCCCCTATATAGCCAAATGTGTGCTCAGTGCCATTAAAGAATGGAGGAAGAAGAGATGAGCGATATGGATAAAAAAGGGGATAGCCGGGAGCGGCATAATGATGAAGCCGCCGGTAAAGAGAAGGCGACATCTCTTAACTATCAAGACTCCCTCAAGTCGATGGACACGGAGGAGACGTTCGACCTGATCTTCTACCGTCCCATCGGCTTTATGTGGGCCAAGCTCGCCGCAAAGGTTGGCGTAACCCCCAACGCCATAACGATAGCATCGATCTTTCTGGGAGTGGGAGCCGGCGTGGCTTTCTATTTCAATAATTTCTGGATAAATCTGCTGGGTGTGGTGTTGCTGATGTGGGCCGACTCCTTCGACAGTGCCGACGGTCAGCTTGCCCGCATGACCAAGCAATATTCACGCATAGGCCGAATACTTGACGGTGTAAGCGGCGACATTTGGTTTGCTGCTATATATGTGGCCATCTGTCTGCGTGAGAATGTGACCAGTGAATTCTTCTCCGCCCATCACTGGGTGATCTGGGTGATGGCTGTGGTGACCGGTCTCTGTCATGCCACTCAGGCTGCAATGGCCGACTACTATCGGCAGTTCCATCTTTTCTTCCTGAAGGGGAAGGAGGGCAGCGAGCTCGACACCGCCTCCAAGCTGTGGGAGCGTTTCCATCAGCTCAGCTGGAGCCGTGATTTTTGGCAGAAGCTCACTCTCGCATTCTATACCAACTATACTGTGGGGCAGGAGAAGCGCACTCCACGCATGCAGAAGCTGCGCCGGGCACAGGCGGAGAAATATGGCGACCATATTCCGCAGAGCTTCCGCGATGCCTTCCGTGCAAAGAGCAAGCCACTGATGAAGTATACGAATATACTCTCATTCAACACGCGCAGCTTCGCACTTTTCGCCGCCATCCTCATATTCCGTATGCCCTGGCTTTACTTCGCCTTCGAACTCACGGTGCTCAATATTGTTCTAATTTATATGATGTGCCGTCACGAGAAGATCTGTCGCGAGCTGACGGAATCGCTTGGTAAAAACTGACAATCTGCATATATGCGGGCGGAAGGCACCGGCGATACCTTACAGAGACGACGGCATATACTTATTAATTTGATTTACCATAAAAACGAAATATTATGAATATCGACATCACAAAAGTAAAGGGTATAATATTCGACTACGGGGGCACCCTCGACACCGGAGGCGATCATTGGAGCGAGGTGATATGGAGCGCATGGCAGAAAGCCGGAGTGGCCTGCGACAAGGCAGAGTTCCGCGAGGCATATGTGTATGCGGAGCGTGAGCTTGCACGCACCCTTCACATACTGCCCCATCACAACTTTCACGACCTGCTCGACATAAAGATGCAGATAGAGCTCCAGAAGCTTGCGGAAGACGGGCATTTCCCGCCGGCTCAGATAGAACCGATGGCCAAGAAGATCGCGGAGTTGTGTTATGAGTCGGCCAAGGGATCCGTAGAGAAGGCGAAGTCTACACTCGACGCCCTCTCGAAAAAATATCCGATGGTTCTTGTGAGCAATTTCTATGGCAATGTCGAGACAGTGCTCAAGGATTTCGGTATAGACGGATATTTCAAGAAGGTGATCGAAAGCGCCGTCGTAGGAGTAAGGAAGCCTGATCCGAAGATCTTCACGCTCGGTGTGGAGGCTCTCGGTCTGAAGCCGGAAGAGGTGCTGGTGATAGGCGACAGCTATTCCAAGGATATCGTCCCCGCCGAGAAAGCGGGTTGCCAGGCAATCTGGCTGAAAGGGAAGGGTTGGACTCAGGAGGAGGACGACACTCTTCATCCAAACATCATCAGCAATCTCGACGAGGTGCTTGGCTTCATAGATGGAGAATAAGCAGGGTGTGGGAGCCGGCTCCGTAACTCCTGTTAATATTGTGTGCCGGATTAAGGTTAATGCAGCCTACGGAAATAAGATTACTACTCCATGCGGAAATAAGGAAAAATAGGCAAAACACGGCTCTTCCCTTAATT
>CAMWZE010000022.1 GCA_947178685.1 uncultured Porphyromonadaceae bacterium | reverse complement strand
ATATATCAATATATGAAGAAAACGGTTATATCTGTTAAAAAATTTGGCCTTTTGCTCCTGTGCCTCATGGTGGCATTGGCTCCGAATCTCACATCGTGTCAAAAAGAGAAGACGGCCAATGTGGAGGATCTTCTCTCCACTGTCCCTTCATCAGCCGCAATGGTGGTGGGATTCAATCTGAATTCTCTCCTTGAAAAAGCAGGCTGCAAGATCGACGGTTCTACCGTCACCCCCGGTAAGGAGATTGCGGCTTCCCTCGAATCCGCTCCCTCCGGAAAAGAGATTGATATCCTTAAGGCTATCCTTTCAGGTGAAGCGGGGCTCGACCCGGTGGGTGCGATACTTTTCACCGATGCCTACAACACATATCTCACCGCCGCCATTGCCGACACTGATAAATATTCTGAATTTATCGTGCGACACACTGAGCTTCCCTTCGACGATGCCGGTGACAATGTGCGCATTTCAGGCTTCGTGGCTATCAGCGGAGCCCAGACCTGGATCGGGCTCACAGGCGACCCTCTGGATGCAAAGGCCATAAAGAACTATGCCAACCTCGACAAGACCCAGAGCTTCGCTTCGCTCGATGCAGCCGAGGATATGACAACGATGACCCACGATATAGTAGGCTACGGACAGATCCGCAGTTTCATAGCCGGACGCTTATCCTTCAGCGACGAGGCGCTCCTCAACCTCGGTCTGGGCTTTCTCTTCGACAACGCTACTGCTCTCTCATTCCATCAGGACTTCCTCAAAGGTGAGGTGGTGAGCAAGGCAATCGTGCTTAACGATAAGGCTGAGCCGGCCAAATATCTCCTGCCTGCCGATAAAATCAGCATCGATGAGGTGAAGAAACTCACCGGCACTGCCAACACCCTGGCAGCGGCCGCTATCTCCAAGACCCTCGTGAAGAAAGTCAGCAAGATGGCCGAATCTTTCGGCGGATCGCTCCCGGCCACTTTCTCTGCCACCGCGAATGTGCTCGACGGCACCTCAGCCATAGCTATCGGAAACTCTGATTCCGGTGCGAATGCCTATTCCGCAATCATCGCTACCGATGGCAAAGCCCCTCTCGAGATGATGCAGTTCCTCTCCACATTCGGCAATACTCAGAAAGATGGCAAGATCGTGAAACTCACTCGCGGCGAAGCATCAGGAGCCCTTCAAGTGGAAAAAATGGCCGACCGCCTCAAAGGTGCCACTCTTGGCATCGTCTCCGCACTCGACCCCAACTCCGACGACGTTGTATCGATGCTCGGTATGGTAGATCCATCATTCCGCGCGGCGGCTGCCTCTTTCAAAACCTTCTCACTCACTCTCAATCCCGAGAGCAACAGCTTGTCGCTTAATCTTTCGGCCGAGACAGAGAATCCGGATGCCAACTCCCTCCTTACTCTCCTTCAGAACGCCCTGAAATGATAGCGCACATGCTCCGGAATTAACAAAATCATAAATCAAATTAAAAAAAATCATTTTTTATTTGCACGTTAAAAAAATAGTTTGTAACTTTGCACCGCAATTCGGCACAAAGCCTTGCAAACTCGGGTGGATACCAGAGTGGCCAAATGGGGCAGACTGTAAATCTGCTGGTTTATACCTTCGGTGGTTCGAATCCATCTCCACCCACTTACGACATCAATTCAATTATTGCACATAACAACAGTACAGAAAGACGGCTCCGTGAGGATTCGTCTTTTTATATTTTATCCCTCAACATCTGCTTTTCACATCATCTTAATACATGAGAGACATTACATCTCGATTATTTAAAATTTTTATTAGATTTTGTAAACCTTTTCTGAACCGGTTGTGTCTATGGATTTGTCATGACAGCACCTGACATATGTCTTTTCCATAAGAACTTCGGCTTTGACTTCCCGAAAAATGCACCCTGAACGATGAGCATCGATTTCAAAAAACTAATTCTCCGTCTTGGGAAAAGGGACGCTAAGGCTTACAAAGAACTGTTTGATCGGTTCTTTGAGCATTCTTATTGCCTTGCCATGACCTATGTGGTAGACCCTGACGTGGCTAACGACATCGTACAGGATGTTTTCATATCAATCTACGATCACTCTTCCGACCTTAATTCCATCGACAATCTTCCGGGATATATCACTGTGGCCGTGCGCAACAGATGTCTGAACTATCTACGCGACCTTGATCTCGAAGACCGTAATCTACATCTTTACTACGAGCACCTCCTCACCGCCCCTCTTGATGATGACAACGACTACCTGAAAGAACTCATAGCAAAAATTGAACAGGAGATGCCCTCTCTACCGGAAAGCTGCCGACTCATATGCGAGATGCGTTTCCGGCGTGGAATGAAAATTAAGGATATCGCCGCTGAGCTGAACTTGGCCGTGGGTACTGTGAAAGTGCAGCTACACCGTGCCGTAATTAAAATCAAAAGCAATTTGGAAAATTTTTAATTTTTTCTTAAAACTTGTAAACCATTTTGCATCTCTTCGTGTCATTGGAGCAAAACCGATTTTATATGGAAGTCGAACTACTCTATAAAAAGATCGAAGACAACCTGACATCAGAAGAAGAGAAATTGGTGGATGAATGGCTAAACGCCTCACCCTTGCATCTCGCCTATTTTGAACGCCTGAAAACTCATTATTACGAGAGGAATGATTTCAAACCCCTCGCCGAAACCCTCAACGCCTATCGGGATAGCTACAATCAAAAAGTGGAGGCTAAATTCCGAAGGAAAAGATGGACCGGGTATTCAGCAGTGCTTCTTGTGGCCTCTATCATGTTGCTTCTAAGTGTGGCGGTGGTTATGTTCTACAACCCCACCGAAAATGTATCCGGGCCCTCAGTTGTTGTGGCTGACAACACTGCGGCCATATCTGTCGAGCCAATCGACACCGTGCCGGTCTATACCGAAAAGAGGACAAACCGGAAGATTGTGCTTGCCATAGGCAACAACACAAGATTCGGTCTGTCGGAAATTTCCGACAAGCAGGTAGATAATGTGGAGTATGACGCTGAAAACAGCATGGTGACATACCGGCATAAAAGCTCCAACAAGCCCGCCGAGATCCATAAGCTCTCTACGGCCGCCGGAGCCGAGCTATGCCTGCGCATGGAAGACGGCACAACTGTATGGCTCAATTCAAACACTGAAATAGAATATCCGAGCTATTTTGCCGGTGACGCTCGTAGAGTGTCAATTAAAGGTGAGGCTTACTTCGAAGTCACCTCCGACTCCGTAAGACCCTTCATCGTCAGCACCGGCGATATGGATGTGAGAGTCTACGGCACCCAGTTCAATGTCAACACCCGACGCCATGACACCGTCACCACAACTCTCGTGGAGGGTTCGGTAGCATTGATTCCCTCAGATTCCGACAAAGAGATATTCCTCACACCGGGTGAGACGGGAAAATTTGACGAAGAGACCGGCGACATCAAAGTGTCGGACGATGATATCGATCTTTACATAGGATGGAGAAACGGAGCATATCATTTTGCAGAAACTTCGCTCAGAGAGCTATTCGATGAGGTGGCCGAATGGTATGGAATCGAGGTTTCATTTAACGATGAATCGCTCGAAAATGAGGAATTCAGCGGTATAATATCCCGCAAGATGCCTCTCATGGATCTCCTTAATATCCTTAGTCAGACTAACTATATAGATTTTGATCTTAAAAACAAACACCTGATTATAAAAGTAAAAGAAAATAATTAATCCTAACCAACAAAGCGGCATGAAACAATTTTTTATACTGACGCTATTTGCGCTCCTGTCATTGCAGGCTGCTATCTTCGCGGATAATTCCTCGGGAGCAAATGCCCGCCTTGACCTCCCCGACACCGAGATGTCGATAGAGCAACTTTTCAAAACAATTCATCAGCAGACCGGCATGTCGGTGATTTACAATGTCAAAGACGTACGTTTCCTGAAGAAGGTGAAAGTTTCTCTCCCCCAGCCTACTGTAAAGCAGGCTCTCGATGAAGTGCTCAATCCCAAACACGTGAGCTATGTGATCGACAAAAATTCTATCATCATCAAGCAGATCACTAATTCTGTGTCAGGCACTGTGCGCGATGAACTTACGGGAGAACCGCTCGTGGGAGCATCTATTTTCGATAAAAACAGCTCTACGGGTGTGGTGACAGGCCTTGAGGGTGAATACACCATATATGCCAAGAAGGGTTCTACCCTCACTGTCTCTTATCTCGGCTACAAACCCGCTCAGCACAAGGTGAGCGACTCGGAGACAATCAACTTCGCTCTCACCCCCGACACCAAGACTTTCGACGATGTGGTGGTCACCGGTTATAAGGTGATCGACAAGCGTGCCTCAACCAGCGCCATCACATCTATAAAGGCTGAGGATATCATGCGCCCTGACGCTCTCTCGATCGACCAGATGCTCGAAGGCCAGGTGCCCGACCTTATGTTTATGTCCAACTCCGGCGAATCCGGTGCGGCTCCGAAGATCCGTATCCGAGGCACTTCATCCATCATCGGTAACCGTGAGCCTCTCTGGGTGGTAGACGGTATCGTGGTGAAAGATCCTGTGCCCATCTCTCCTGATGAGCTCAACGACCCCGACTATGTGAATCGTCTCGGCAACGCTATCTCCGGTCTCAATCCTCAGGATATCGAGCGTCTCGACGTGCTCAAGGATGCGTCGGCCACTGCCCTCTACGGCACAAAAGCGGCCAACGGCGTGATCGTCATCACCACGAAGCGTGGTAAGGAGGGACCGGCCAGCATACGCTATACCAACTCCTTCACATGGAAGGCTCGCCCGCGCTACACCGACCGCTCGGTGGATGTGCTCAACTCCAAGGAGCGTATCGCCCTTTCCAAACAGATCTTCGCCGACCATTACGTCTACAACCCCAACAATACGCTCGTAGGTTTCGAATATCTCATGAACGAACTTTACGGCGGCCGTATCACGCCGGATCAGTTTAACAGCCAGCTCAGCTGGTTTGAGACCGTCAACACCGATTGGTTCGATCTCCTCACCCACGACAGTTTCTCTCAGCAACATACACTCACCGTGAGCGGTGGTTCATCCAAGACAGCATACTACGCATCTATCGGCTTCACCGATGATGATGACATCGTAAAGGGTAACACCAACAAGCGCTACAACGCTATGGTGAACCTCGACGTGAACTTCGCAAGCTGGCTCACAGCCACCTTCGGTCTGAACGGCTCCGTCTCCGACCGCAGCTACTATCGGAGTTCAATCGCACCTCTACAGTATGCCTACCGTGCAAGCCGCGTGATTCCCGCATACAACACCGACGGTTCGCTTTACTATTACGACCAAAGGGAATATCAGGGCTATCCCTATCGCTACAACATTCTCAACGAGCTTGAGCATAGTGGTGTGGACCAGAACGGAACTCAGATATCTTTCAACACTAACTTCCGGTTTACGATCACCGACTGGCTCTCGGCTAACGCGATCTTCTCCTACACCGCATCAAACACCGGCATCAACAGTCTCTGGGGTCAGGAGACTTATTACGCTGCCAAACTGCGTAGCTGCGAGCTCGGAGAGACACCTCCCGAATATAGCGCTATGCCTCAGGGAGGTGAACTCTCTGTCAACAATACCAACCTGCGCAGCTGGACCGCCCGCGTGCAGCTCGACTGGAACAATTATTTCCATGACGTGCATAACTTCAGCGGCGGCATCGGTGTGGAGGCAAGCTCCGAAAGCTATAAGGGTTATTCCAACACTACCCGAGGATATTTCCCCGACCGCGGCATGAGCTTCGCTAATGGAATCGACATCACCAAATATACCAACTATGGTGCATGGCTCGCCTCCAACACCCCCTCCATATCCAACTCCAAGCAGAATGTGCTCTCCGCTTATATCACGGCAAGCTACAACTGGCAGCGTATGATCTTCCTTAACGCCAATGCCCGTGTCGACGGTTCCAACAGCTTCGGCGACCGTGCCAACGACAAGCTTCTCCCCATCTGGTCGGTGTCGGCTTCTTTCGACGCAGCCCAGCTCCCATCTCTGCGCGACCTCACCTGGCTCGACTATTTCTCCGTGAAAGGCAGCTACGGTTTCCAGGGTAATATGCTCTCCGATCAGTCGCCGGTAATGATTATACGCCAAGGTTCTTACAACGACTTCTACGGCGAATATATGTCTACTGTGGAGCGTAACCCCAACCCGGATCTACGCTGGGAGAAAACCTCAAGCTACAACCTCGGTTTCGAATGGGGTTTCTTCAACCGTGCTCTCCAGTTTGACGCATCTTTCTACTGGAAACATACCAAGGATGCCTTCATGACCAAGACCATCTCCACCGTCAACGGCTATGAGAGCTATGTGGTGAACGGTGGCGATATCGACAACACCGGCTACTCTTTCGGCATCACCGGACGCATCATCAGCACCAAAGACTGGCAGTGGAGCGTATCTACCAACTTCTCACGCTACATCAACAAGGTTAAGTCGCTACCGGCCGGAGAATCATACGACCTTGATGACTTCCTCAACGGTACCGCTATCGTGAAAGGACAACCTGTAGGCACATTCTATTCCTACAAATTCCTCGGACTTAGCCCCGTTGACGGCGGCCCGATGTTTGACGACTGGATCGACCATACGGAAGACCTCAAAGGTCTCAGCAAGTATGACACCTATACAAGTGTGCTCTCCGCAAGCGGCTCTCGCGAACCTATCATGTCTGGTAACCTCTCCACCATTCTCCGCTGGAAGAATCTCCGACTCAATGCCAATTTCGTCTATAGCCTCGGAGCCAAGACCCGTCTCTTCGGTATGTATGGATCCGGCACTGAAAGTAACGGTGTATATGCGCAGCAGGGTAAGATCAAATCTGAAAACAATCTCAGCCGTGATTATCTCGACCGCTGGCAGAAACCGGGCGACGAGCTTCACACAAATATCCCTGCCATCATCGGACAGATGCATCCCAACTATTTCAAATATCTCAACCATTGGTCGTCAAACATGGATGGCATCCAGGCCTTGGCCGACTCTTACTGGGATATGTATGACTACTCCGACATCCGTGTGGTCAGCTCCGACTATCTGAAGCTCAACACCCTCAGCCTCTCATACGATTTCCCGAGCAATCTCCTGAAACCTTGGGGCTGCAAACGTCTTGAGCTCACTGTCACCGGTACTAATCTCTTTACTATCTGCGACAAAAAACTGAAAGGACAGACACCCACTCAGGGTGGCTTCACCACCATTCAACTCTCAGATCGTCCCGGATTCTCATTCGGACTTAACATCTCCTTCTAAACAACCTTCAAGATATGAAATCTATCAGCAAATTCATATATAGCGCCGTAATACTGCTCTGCGGAATGGGCGCCACTTCCTGCAACGACTTCCTGAAAGAGTATTCCCAGGATCTCGCCAAAGTAAACTCTTGGGAAGATCTCGATGAGGTGCTTCTCGGTGATGCTTATCTCCACACCGGAAGATATTACAAAACCGGCTCCAGTTATGTCAGCAGTGAACGTGATGACCACTTTGACATCCTGCATTTCATGAGCGATGAGATAAGAACAAGTGAGGAACCCTACAATCTCATTGAGTATTATGATGATATGTTCGCTTTCTTCACATGGCAGCAAGACACGGGGGTTGACAACCAGCTACGCTATCAAGGTGGTGACGATATTTATTTCAACTCACCCTATAAGCGCATCAATGTCTGCAATATGGTGATCGCTCTCATCGACGAGCAACCTTCAAATTCGCCAGACGATGACATGAACAAACGCCGTGTGAAAGGTGAGGCCTACTTCCTCCGCGCCCTCTACTATTTCACTCTCGCCAACCTGTATTGCGAACCATATGATCCGGCTACAGCCGCCACCAAGACCGGCATGCCGCTCAAATTCACCGAAATGATCGAAGATAAGGAATTTGAACGAGCCACCCTTGTCGAGACATATGAGAAGGTGCTCGAAGATCTCGCCTTAGCAGAGGAATCTCTTGAAGGCACTGTGCGCAAATCTATCTATCATGCCGATGTCAATACTGTGAGACTCCTCCAGAGCCGTGTATATCTTTATATGCAGGATTGGGACAATGCAATTCTCAAAGCCAAGGAGGTGCTCGCCGTCAACAATCGTTTGACCAATATCGGCGCTATATCTATAGGCGACAACTGTCTTGATGCCTCCTCGCCTGAAGTGCTTTTCTCAATGGGTGATTATCTTATTGCCTTCTTCTTTCAGGATTCAAAATATGATTCTCCTGCAATACATATCTCCGATGATATGCTGAAGCTCTACTCTGATTCAGATTACCGCAAGAAAAGATATGTAGGTGATGCCCAGTATCGTGGCACAGACGTATTCCGCAAGATTAACGGTCAGCAGGAGGCTATCGGCTCATACACCACTGTGGGCAGCGTGTTCTGTTTCCGCACACCCGAAGCCTATTTCACACTTGCTGAGGCTTCTGCTTATAATGGTGATGAGGCTACGGCAAGAACAACGATGGAGAAATTCCTCGCCACAAGAATGGAGGGCGACGTGACTGTGACGGAATCAGGCAACGAATTGATCGACCTTATCCGCGATGAGCGTGCCCGCGAGTTCCTTATCGAGGGTCACCGTTGGTTTGACCTGCGCCGTTATTCAGTTTGTGCGCCATATCCCTGGAGCAAAGAGATAATCCACGGTTATCCCTACGAGTCCAATTATGATTACAATCATACCGACTGGTATCGCCTTGAGAAGAATGATATGGCCTATACTCTCCCTATTCCCCGTGCGGTGAGAAATTTCCAGGTCTCATTAGGCAATATAGATCGTCCTAACCGTCCGGCTTTCTCTACCACTAATGTCCACGGCTCAAGTTTCGACAATCTCGATGACGAGGATGACGATGATGACAATGATTGGGACGACGACTGGGACGATGATTGGGACTGGTGATTGACATCCACGTAAATCCACAGATGTTGACTATACTTCACAATAATCTAACGATATAAAACAACATGAAAAGAATACATCATATATTCCTCGGGTTAACTGCGATCTTCTCCTTGTTAGTTTGCTCTTGTGGCGACGGCTCAGAGAAGCTGCAGCCGAGTGAACCCTACAAGAACTTCTTCGAGGCTGACCCGGCTGATAAAAGCGCTACCGCCGAACTGCGCAGAGACTTCTTCAAAGATACCGGTATATATCTAATCTTCTCCGACCTTCTCGGAACTTACACCGATGAGTTTGGTATTGAGCATACTGAGATGGTTGACTTCAACTGGGCTCTCACTGATAACACCTACTTCTCCTATTATTTCGACGAGGTGGCTGATGAAGATAAGCAGCACGCGACTGATATGGTTGCAAAATATTTCCTCCCTTACATAAATATCGAAGGAAGCCAGCTAAAGCCATACTCAATTCTTCTTGTCTCCAACCTCAACTCTAATCAGAAAGACACATATGATGATCCAAGTCCGGTAGACTATATGAGTTGCTGGAGATGTTTTGCCATTAATGTCGATGAATGGATTGAGGCTGACGAAGAGACAGCTAAGGCGTTGGGAAAGAATCTCCTTTCTCAACTTATATCCACAAAAATCGATTCGTACAGTCCGGAACTCGAACCCTTCTTCGCTATCTGTGAGGAACACTATGATAATTATTACATCGTAGATTCCTTCCCTGAATGGATGGATGAGCAGGATATCGAAATTATATACGAGGCCGGTTTCCTCAGATATTATCCTGACCGATATGGAGAGGTTGATTATGATGCCTTCTTATCGAAGAAAAACGATCTTGCCAGCTTCATGAGTGCCGTCTTCGATGAAGATGAAGCTGATTTCATGGATAAATGGGGAGACTATCCCAAAATCGTGGAGAAATACAACATGCTGAAGGAATGTATCGAAACTCTTGGTATTGATTTTAACGCAGTGAAATAATGAAAAAGACTATATATTCAATTCTTTTAGGATTGGCTCTCTGCGGAATGGCCGCATGTAGCGACAGCGACTCCCTCCCTGAGATCCGCCCTGCCGACAGAGGCACTGTCACTGATGATCTCGGCAACGAATATGAATGGGTGCGCATAGGCGACCAGATGTGGACCACTTCAAATGCCAAAAACGGCACAGACCTCGCCGATGCACAATATTACAATAATTATGACTACAAATATGTGCTTGGAGATGATGAGGATGTGGAGTATTTCGAATCGGAATACTTCCCAATATATGGCAATCTCATGACTCTCGAAGATGCCATCAACTCCGCGCCTGATGGATGGCGACTCCCCACCGATGAGGATTGGCAGAAACTTGAGCGCACTCTTGGCATGAAGAATACCGATTCAAAGGGATTCCGTGGTGATGGTGTGGCATATGCGTTGCTCGCAAAAGATTCCGGCGCCGAACTCGGTCTTAATCTTGGCGGTGGATGTTTCCCGAAGAAAAACTATGGTTGGATTAAGATAAATCTCGACTACGTAGGGGAACACGCCTATTACTGGACTGCCACCATCGCTCCCGAATATGAGGAGTATTATTCTATGGCTTATTTCCGTCGCATCACGGCCAACTATGGCAAGGTGGCAAGGGAATGTATGCGTGCCGACAGCTATCTCAGCGTGAGATGGGTGAAAGATGTGGAATAATAAAATTGGTAATAAAATTTGAATATGTCAAAGATGTTTGAACTTCTTTGACATATTCACAAGCCGATAAAAAACAGCATATGGATTTCATGAAAAAAATTATGCCCGGGTTATGTGCCCTGGTATTGACCATGCCGACTATGGCACAGGGTAATTTCTCTCTCTCCGGTAAAATCAACGGGCTGCCTGATTCCGTGAAAGTAATCCTCGTTGATATCGAGAATCCTGACAACGGACCGAAAGAGATAGCCTCTGCCAATCCTAAGAACGGTGCGTTTGAACTTAAAGGAGAAGTGGCATCACCCAGGATGTGTGAGGTGCTGTTCCAAAGATATTCACCGA
>CAMWZE010000021.1 GCA_947178685.1 uncultured Porphyromonadaceae bacterium | reverse complement strand
GACAATCTCGCCAATCCAGAGCACGAATGAGGGCGAGCCGATGATGATAAGCCAGTCGCTGATGCGAAGCGGTGTCACATTGAAGAACTGACCTCCTAAACTTACGATCAAAATCTGACCTACAAGAATCACCAATGCTATGAGTATGAAGCCTCCGCAATTCTTGAAATGGAATGCCGAGCGACCGGTCTCAAAGGCACGGGCATTAAACATGTTCCAGAACTGAAGGAATACAAACAGTGTGAAGAACATTGAAAGCTCATAAGCTGTGAGACTCGACTCTCCTGCTTGCTGAGGCAGGAAGCTGAATAGCTCACACATTGAATTGACCGAATAATGCTCGAAGATATAGAGCACGCCCAAAAGTATCAGGAAGAACACACCACCTACTCCCACGATTGACTGCCACATTGGCTTGTTGATGATGAATGCCTCGCGTGAACGGGGTTTCTCCTTCATCACGCTCTCCGACGGCGGAAGAGACGCCAACGCCATAGCCGCGAACGTATCCATGATCAGGTTAACCCAAAGCATCTGCGTAACTGTCAACGGTGACTCCGTGCCCATGAAAGCACCGGCAAGCACGATGAAACAAGCTGCCACGTTCACTGTCATCTGGAACAGTATGAAACGCTGTATATTCTGGAAAAGGGAGCGACCCCACATTACAGCGCGTCCGATCGAAGAGAAGGAGTTGTCGACGATAGTAATGTCTGATGCCTCCTTAGCCACAGATGTGCCGTCGCCCATAGAAAGACCAACGTGCGCAGCCTTGAGTGCCGGGGCATCGTTGGTGCCGTCGCCGGTCACCGCCACAACCTCGTTGTTGCTCTGAAGGGTCTCTACAAGACGTTTCTTATCCATCGGACGGGCACGTGCGATAATCTTGATATCACCCACACGTTTCTTAAGCTCGGCATCAGAAAGCGACTCAAACTCTACACCGGTTATAATATTGCGGTCAGTGTCGACTGCATCATTCCAGATACCCACCTGACGGCCAATCTCCTTGGCAGTGCCCGGGGTATCACCGGTGACAATCTTAACTTTGATTCCGGCATCTATCACCTCCTTCACGGCATCCGGCACATCAGCCCGGACGGGGTCGGATATGGCCACGATACCAAGGAACGTCAGATTCTCGGCAGCTACCTTTCCATCCTTGATAGTAATGTCGCCATCCTTGAGCTCCTGATAAGCAAAGCCAAGTGTACGCATCGCCATATTCTGATATTCGAGGAGTTGTGCGTCAATCTCCTTCTTGGTTACGCCGGCAGTGTCATGACACATACCGAATACAATCTCCGGAGCTCCCTTTACATAGAGTATATTCTTTCCTGTGGCAGACTTCACCACTGTAGCCATATATTTGCGTTCCGTAGTGAAGGGAAGTTCCTCAAGGCGACCCACAGAGTCACGCAATTTCACATAGTCGGCACCTCTCTCACGAAGCCAGAGCAGCAGCGCACCCTCGGTAGGATTACCGAGCACCTGAGGCTTCTCGCCGGAGAGATCGAGCTGAGCTGTGGAGTTGACTGCAATGCCTTCGTAAAGCACCTCGTCGGAAGGATTACCGAAGAAATTGGTCTTGTAGATCTGCATCTGATTCTGGGTGAGTGTACCGGTCTTGTCGGTACAGATCACCGTTGTGGCGCCCATAGTCTCGCAAGCGTGCATCTTACGCACAAGATTGTTGGTCTTGAGCATACGGCGCATAGAATAAGCCAAAGAAAGGGTAACAGCCATCGGAAGGCCCTCCGGCACGGCTACAACCACCAATGTCACGGCTATCATGAGCGTTTGGAGAAGATAGGCGATAAACTCAATCCAATCAAAGGGATTGTTGATGAAGTACATCACGATACGTCCCACGATAATCAGGGCCGCGAAAGCATAAGATATCTTAGTGATGAGGTCGCCGAGTCCATCCAGCTGTTCGTTGAGCGGAGTCTTCACACTGTCGTCAATCTGAGCCGCCTCAAACACCTTGCCGTTCTCGGTCTTGTCGCCCACAGCAAACACCTTCATCACACCGTGTCCCTCCATCACTTTCGTGCCTCGCATGGCATGATTGGATAGGAAAGTGGATTCCTTGTCAAACTGAGCCGGATCGGTAGTCTTATGGCAGATTGGCTCTCCGGTGAGAGTTGACTCATCGATATTGAGCGACACAGCTTCGAGAAGCTCTCCATCTGCAGGAACCTCCTCACCGGTGTTGAGAATTACGATATCGCCAACCACCACATCTTTTCTCGGCACCTGTACCGGATTGCCATTACGGATAACCTGAACCGCCTCGTCGTCGTTCACCTGATTGAGAAGTGCAAACTCCTTGTCGGCCTTAAGCTCGAAGATAAAGGCCAAGCCGGTGGCAAGAAGAATGGCAATAAATATACCCAGAGGTTCGAAGAAGACCCCGGCATCCTTGTCAAGACCCCAATACTCATAGCAGGAGATGCCTATGGAGAGGGCACCGGCTATAAGTAGAATAATGATAAGTGGATCTCCAAATTTTTCTAAAAACTGTTTCCAGAGGGGATCCTTGGCTGGAGGAGTGAGTATGTTGCTGCCATACTTGCTCCGACTTTCCGACACCTGCGCATCGGTCAAGCCCGTGAAATGATGTTGTTCTGCCATTGAGAATTGATATAAATAGTTTCTGGAAGCAAAATTAAATAAAAAATATGGATTTTATCTACCAAATACCCTAAGAAGTTATCCAAACTTCATTATGAGCCCTTATATTCGCTCGGTGACATACCGTATTGCTCCTGAAAGCATTTGGAGAAATGGGAGCGTGAGGAGAAACCTACCTGCCAGCACACTTCATTTATACGCAGATTCGTCGACTTAAGCAATTCGGCCGCCTTTCGGAGCCTGATCATTCGGATATATTCATTTGGTGTGACACCAACAAGTGTCTTAAGCTTGGTGAAAAGACCGGTGCGCGAGATGGCCAACTCTTTAGCAAGCACATCTACCGTGAAGGTGCTGTCTGACATTCTGTCCTCAATCACCCTCTGCATACGTTCAAAAAATTCCTTCTCAATATTTGACTCCGGCACCACCTCACTTATGACATCTGAACTGACAACCATGGATGGATTGGCTGCCAGACGCTCCCGAAGACGGGCCCTATTAGCAAGCAGACCCTTTATCTGTGCCTTAAGAACATCGGTAGAGAAGGGTTTGGTGACGTAGAGATCCGCACCACTGTCAAATCCTGTGACATAATCCACGTTCTCCACCTTTGCGGTGAGAAGGATTACCGGCACATGGCTGACATTGATATCGTTCTTGATTCTCCTGCATAGCTCCATACCATCAATTCCCGGCATCATAACATCGCTGACAATAATATCCGGTATATCGGCAGCGCATACAGCTAAGGCTTCCTCTGCATTTTCGGCCCGCTTCACTTCATAGTCAGACAAAAGAATACCTTCCAGGAAGTCAAGCATATCCCTGTTATCGTCCACAATCAAGACCTTTTCCTTTATCGAAGAAGTCGTTCTACCCCCCCCGTATCGCCCTCATAATCACGACGTTCGGAAATCGGCAACTGATCTGCATCCAATGATGACGGGAAGTCAAGTATAAACTCCGCACCTATATCTCCATTACTCTTCACCTCTACAGTGGCTCCCATCAGATCGGCATACCTCTTAACCAAGAGCAAACCGAGACCTGTGCCTATATTATCAGTGGGGCGATTCTCAGCAATCTGATAAAAGGGGGTGAATATTTTAGTCTGCTCTGACAGAGGTATGGCATCTCCGTTGTTTTTCACCGACAGACGGTAGGAACCATTGTCAAGATGAGTCAACGTGATATCAATCTCCGACTTGGAAAATTTCAAAGCATTAGACAGGAGGTTATTCACGATCTGTGTGAATGCCTCCTTATCCACCCTTGCCATGCAGGGATGATCAGGCAAATTTACATGCACCTCCAGATCTTTCAACGATGCCGTGAGCATATAATTCCGGCTTATATCATCAAGCACTCCACGTATGTCAACATCGGTTATCACGAGTTTCATCGCCCCTGACTCCATCTTTCGGAAATCCATAAGATGATTTACAAGCGCCAGAAGACGAAGACCGTTACGGTTCATCACATCCAGCTGAGGACGACAGTCGCTGATGTTCCCCTCCTTATTCATAAGGTTTTCCAGAGGAGAGAGTATGAGGGTGAGAGGTGTGCGTATCTCATGCACTATATTGGTGAAGAAATCAATTTTGCTTTGATAAAGCTCACGGTCTTTCTCCATTGCAAGTTTATCCAGCTTCTCCTGATGTTTCCGTATGAGGCGTCTGTAGAGGAGTAACGCCACACCTACAATCACCACTACATAGCCTGCTATCATCCACGATGACAACCACCACGGAGGAAGCACCTTCACAGGAAACACAAAAGCATCCTCGTTCCAGCCTCCAAGGCCATCTGAAGTCTTGACTCTGAATGTGTACTTACCGGGAGGGAGATTCGTGTAGGTAATTGACTGTGATGGATTACCGTCATTCCAATCTTTATCGAATCCTTCAAGCTTATAAAGATAATTGTTATGAGACGGGTTGATGTAGCTCACAGGCACAACCTTGAAGGTAATCATACGTTGTGTATGGGTGAGGGTCAGGCCATCGGAATAGGTGATCGACTGTTCCAAAGGGGATTCGGAACTCCCTAACTCCACAGGATTATTAAATATCTGAAAATCTACCAGTATTACCTCAGGCTTATAAGGGGGAGGATTCAGCTTGTCGGGATTAAAGGCATTGAAACCGTTGGTGCCACCCATAAGTATAATTCCGTCAGAGGTCTTCATTCCTGAATTAGGTAGGAAGATACTTCCCTGCAGACCGGCTTGTGTGCCGAAAGAGAAAAGGGTGCTGTCTTTAAGTGAATAGCAGTGTAATCCTTTCGATGTGCCAAGCCAGAGGCGTCCGTCATGATAGATTATCTTATTTATTACTCTCAGAGATGCCGGCAATGGCTCCCTTACAAATTTATTTTTCTCGTAATCAAAGCGCAGCAGACCACCCCCATCTGTACCCATCCAAAGATTTCCATCAGAATCACATTCGCCTGTCACCACAGCATGTGAAGGGAGGTCGCCTGATGAACCAAGTCCTTCCGAGTAGTTAGTCGGATAGTGATGCCATTTGCCGGATTTACGATCAAGACGGAATATTCCACGGTCGGTTGTTCCAACCCAGAGGCCGCCCCTCTTATCTTCTATTATGCAGTCAACATCGGCTGGATGCACCTCAAAAATTCTTTCGAAATCATCCGTGGCCGCACAGTATTTAACCAATCCTTCTGATGTGCCGATCCATATTTCGCCATAGCTGTCGCGATATATGGCATAGATACTTGAGGCATATAGGGAACGTATGGACTGGCCACCCTTATGGTTGGTGAGTTTACCGGTCTTGAGGTCAACTATATCCAGACCTCCCAGATACATACCGACAAACAGACGGTTGCCATCCTGAAGAAGGGCATGAATATTCTTATATGCCGAGCCATTTCCAAGAGGATGTCTCCTCAAGGGAGTGAATTGGTCAGTGGTGCGATCCCAATAGAACACACCGGCATCATCTGAACCCAACCATACCTTCCCCTCCCCGGCATCAGCAATCACACTGACTGTGTGGGCTGAAAGAGTGGAATTTTCATGATTGTAATGTGTAAAAAGTCCCGGCATAGGCGATATGTAATTCACTCCGCCGAAATATGTGCCTATCCACAGACCGTTCTCACGGTCTATAAACAACGACTGGAGATAATTATCATTAAGTGCATTGGGATTATTATGGTCTGCTCGCATCAGGGAGGTCTCTCCGGTGGCCACATTATACGACGTGAGACCCTGATCGGAGGCGAGCAGAAGCTCACCGTCGCGCCATTCCTTGATATCGCGCACCGTGAGCAGAGAATTACTATCGGCAGGTTTAAGCTTGGGCACGGCACGTCCTGTGGCTTTATCTAAAAGAAAAAGGCCGCTTCCGCGCGAACCAATCCATAAGTTGTGCGCTCTATCTTCATAGAGAGATGTCACATTCAGAAGTTCATCATTTTCAACTGCTACAGGGAGAAAACGATCTTGGCTCGGATTATATACCGTAAGTCCCGTAGCAGTTCCGGCCCACAATGTGCCTTGTGAGTCTTCCATTACTACTCTTACGTTGTCGCTTTGAATCTTTGCCATCGAGGGATATTGAGTGAGCATTTCGGTGGAAGGATCATAGCGAAACACTCCCTCACTCATTGTAGATATCCACACCATCCCCCGGCTATCCAGGAAGATATTGTTTACACCCGATTTAATGCGGGTGCTTGAGGAGGGATTTATCGGAATGTCAATAAATTTTTCAAGACGCAAATCAAACAATACAGCCCCGTTGCGGGTGCCCACCCAAAGATGATCTTTATCATCTTCGCGTATCACTGATATCACACTGCCAAGAGAAGGGAGGTTATCGTCACGATATTCCGTTATGTTATAGCCATCGAAGCAGTGTAACCCGTCGATAGTTCCAAACCACATACGTCCTTTGGAATCCTGACAAAATGAATAGACAGCATTTGAGGCCAAACCATCTTCCACAGTATAATGACGTACACGCCGAGAGTCGAGGAGCGACCCTGTGCCCCACGACAATAAAGGGAGAAGAGAAAGGATCAGAGACAGATAAATCCGGAGCATAATAATCGATATCAAAGACGTTAATCAACGGATGAGGATGCTTCACAACATCAGTATTAAAATTCAATCTGAAGTAGATGAAATGAAGTTGCCTATATGCAGACAACTTCAAAAACTTTACACAAAGTTAACGAATGAGAATTAAATATGAAAATGAAAGTATAAAAAAACCGCCCCGGGTTGTGATGTATAGGTTAACCGGAAACCCACGTCATGGCATAACCTCAAACGCAGTGACCTACACATTACAAACACCGTGGGCGGATTATTTCAATATTACATCACACTGCATGCGCATTGAGCGATACGCCTCCACCAAGCTCAATTTCCGCTGTAGTATAGACGTTTCCCTTCAGGTCGGTATGACGGGTGACCGGAAATCTCTTTCCATCCGCCTCCACAGCAGAATAGTCGCCTAAGAAAGATACTTTCCAGACAAGATCCTCGGAGGTGTCGTTGGATATCTCCGTATAGTCATTGCCTACATGACGCACACTCATATAGCCGTCAAACACTTTCACGTTCTTAAGGCTTGAATCGGCATCAGGAGTCGTGATGTGCGAAAGGGTGGCCACAGACTTGCTGACATAATCAGGACGTAAACCCATAGCACCGCAAACGCACCCCTCCACCACTCCGAACGATACCTCCGGATATTCGGAACGAGACATAGAAGGAAGGCTCACAAGATAGGCATAAGCCTCATCATTATATCCGTAGCGATAGAACATCTCCGGGAAATGCGAAAGATTCTCCACATTCCATTGGCTCTCCATTATGTCGGTGAGCACTCCCTTGGCCCGCTCCTCGTCATCAGTGACGTTAAACCACATAATGTAGGGCACACCTTCACCTCTCCGGAAATCGCCATCGGAAAGCACGGCTGTGTGATAACGGCCGTTTTCAGCGTCCCACCATCGATTCTCAATGATGTCACGGTATTTTTTCGCATTCCCGAGAGCCGCCTCTCTCCGTTCGTGGTTGCCGTTGATAGCCGAGATCTCGGCATATGCTCCGAAGCCGGCATACAGTGTAGCAAGCAGATCAAGACCTACCGTGACTCCGGGCACATTCTCCACATATGATGGAAGACCCCGGCACACATGGAAGCTGTTGCTCCTGTCGAAATCAGCAGGCACATTCATGTTAGCCTCACGCACCATAATGGAGTCCGGCCAAAGGTGCCAGCGGTCAATGTAGTCTGCCACACTCCTGTCATAGAAATTTCTGAAGTTGTCGCCACTCACATAGTCGGTGTCGCCCGTCCAGCGATACAGCTTCAGGCAAGCCTGCATCACATCAAAATTGGCATTCAGATTATACCAGAACTCCTTATCGTTGAGATAATCAGCAGGTGCAGGCTTATTGTAGCGGTTTATCTCCCAATAGCTGCACCAATCTTTTGGCTCGCTGATATTATCCACGAACAGAGTAAACATATTCTTATTATGGGGCACAAGTCCGAGAATCTGAGCCCCCACCGACTGATGTGAGACATCGCGCATACAAAAGGCTTCACGAGTGGGCAAAGCCGCCTCATACCAATATCCAACCGGGTCGGAGTCATCATGAGAGTAAGAGAGAGCCATACGGCGTGCCCATTCATAAGACTTCTGCAATTTCTCATCTGACGATGTGAACACAGCCACCTCATCAGGAGATATATCCGGTTTCACCCCTCCTTTGTGACTGCCACAAGAGGCAATCGCAAGAGGAAGCAGTGAAAGCAATAGAGTCTTTAGATCCATAGCAACAGGAATTACCTTAGACGACTCTTATTTTATTATCATGGCGAAACCGCCACCGGGAGCAAGTGCCACCTCCAAAGGCTGAGAACCGTTTACGGTAACTGTCTCTTTCTTATAGTCGTTCGCATTATGCGATGCGTTGACTCCATCCTTGAAAAGCACTGCCTGATGATTGCCGTTGCCAAGGAATGAGAGGTCAAGGGATAGGTTGCGGGGAGTCCAGTCGGTAAGGCCACCCACATACCAGGTGTCACCCTTGCGACGTGCTGTCACGATGTAGTCGCCCATCTTGCCATCAAGCACTACTGTCTCATCCCACACAGTGGGAATCTCAGCGATGAAATCGCGACATTCCGGCTCACGGTCATAGTTGACGGGAGTGTCGCTCAGCATGGTGAAGGGTGAGTCAAACACAAGGAAAAGAGCGAGCTGACGGCAACGTGTACCCTGGCTCATAGGCTCGTAGTAATCGGCATGATAGGTCTTTTTTGTACCATTTTTCATTGCGCCGGGAGTATAGTCCATGGGGCCGGCAGCCTGACGGATGAAGGGTATCATCACATCATATTCCACCTGATCAAGTTTGATGGTGCTCCATTTCATCTGCTCCAGACCATTCACACCCTCAAAGTTGAGTACATTGGGATATGTGCGGTTAAGACCTGCCGGTTTATACATGCCATGAAGATCAAGGAAAAGCTTATGATCGGCACACGTTTCGGCTGCACGGTGAACAAAGTCTACCACCTCCTGATCATCGCGATCCATGAAGTCTACCTTGAAACCCTTGACACCCATATCTGCATAATGCTTGCACACCTGCTCCATGTCGCGGTCGAAAGCATGATAGCCGGCCCACAACACGATATCCACATTCTTGCCGGCGGCATATGTCACAAGCTCCTCAAGATCAATCTCCGGCACAACCTGCATGAGATCAGCTTTCTTATTGACAGCCCAACCCTCATCAAGGATCACATATTCGATGCCGTTGTCGGCAGCGAAGTCAATATATTTCTTATAAGTGTCGTTGTTGATACCTGCCTTGAAATCCACGCCTGTAAGATTCCAGGCGTTCCACCAGTCCCAAGCCACTTTGCCGGGTTTGATCCAGCTCGTGTCGGCCACTCTTGAAGGGGAGGCAAGAAGATATGAAAGATTGGAGGCGGCAAGATCCTTATCGTTTTCTGTCACGATAGCCACACGCCAGGGGAAAGTGCGGGCGCCATCAGATTTGGAGATATAATTCTCTCTCTCCTCCACGATCATCTGGAGGTTGTTATGGCCGCCCTGAACCGTCTTCTTGGGATAACGCGGATGGCTTCCCTTGAGAGATTTTCCTCCGGTGCCATTCATATAAAGGCCGGGGAATTTTTCAAGGTCTGACTCTGTCACTGTCACCTTCACACCGCCGTCAAGCTCCACCACCATCGGAAGGAACACCAGATTATCCTGTTTCACTTCTGAAAGCTTTGTCTTGGTGTATTCATTCTCAAAAGAATTGAAATATTGATCCTCATCGCCACGGGCGCGTACATAGGGGACATAAGCAGTGGCATCGATCGGGAAATTGTAGACCACCTCTTCATCAGCCACCGTGAGGGGCTGTTTTCCCTTTGAGATGAAACGATAAGCCACGCCATCATCGTAAGCGCGCACCTCAACACCCCAGTTACCCTTGAATTCGAATGTAGCGGCATTATATTTCTCCGGCAGACTTTCTGCTCTGTAGAACGGAGAGGGAACGGCACCATCCACCGATTTGCGGGTTACCTTCGAGACTTTCGCATCATCGCCCCACACCGTGCCATTGGCAAGTGTCATTGAGAGCGGAGATGGAGAGATAAGCTCCTTACCATCAAGACTTACAGAATAAGTGAGCTCCTTGCCAACATTTATATCGGCTTTAAGACGTCCGTCGGGCGATACGACGGCATATTCCTTTGCCCCCACCACCGGGATAGTCGACAGCAAGAGGCATCCAAATAATAGATTTCTCATTTTAAAATAGCTTTGTCAGTGAGAAGAAACGGGCCATCCACAACGGAGTTGTTGCAAATGGCCCATTCTCCGATAAATTAAAGTTTCACATTGATAGGTTGTCCCTCACGCACTGTGTAGGACTTACTCTTACCACCATCTGCCACGGTCACTTTCAGTTTCCCGCCGGAAAGGCGCTCCACGTTGATATCCATGTCGGCACCGAAAGCACGCACATGGCGAAGAGCCATATCGTTCCATTCCGATGGCAGACGCGGAGTGAGAGTAAATGAACGGAAGCCGGTGGGACGTATTCCGAACATACCCTCGGTAATGATTCGGCCATAAAGTCCACTCTCCGCCGAGAGATGTCGCTGTCCACCTTCGGGCCACGCCTCAATGGCATAGGGCACATGGTCGCCGAGAAGACGGGTGTTGGAATATTTCTTTAGATATTCAGTAGCTTTGTCGGTAGCTCCTACGGCATATACGCCACGGAGAGCATATAGTGTAGAGCGATCCCAGAAAGTCTTGTCGCCGGCCTGAGTGAGAAGTCCGTTCTCTGTCCAGAGGCGGGGTGAGAATAGAGCGTCGATAGTGCCTTGGGCCCGCTCATCGATACCCACGGTAAGAGGTATACAGATCCAAGAACGAAGCACATCGTTCCCTTTATAATAGGCATAAGTGTCGAAACCC
>CAMWZE010000020.1 GCA_947178685.1 uncultured Porphyromonadaceae bacterium | reverse complement strand
AAAGCAGATATAGGATTTGCTTTAGCCATTAATTCGAATAATAGCGATATGTCGAACGGCGATCTCATAGGCAATCCCGGATTCAATGATCCCAACATTGGAGATTCCGACTCAGATGGTAAAGATAAGACACGTTCTGCTATGCACGAAGCTACCGGAGGAAAGGCTCCGGCAAGATATTCCGATTTCACGAAATATTCCAACGCGCCTCATAAAAACGATTTCCCGATCAGTTTCACATTGGCTGTAAGACACGGATTGACAGAGAAGATCGGTCTTGAAGCGGGTATTTCATATACCTACCTGAGCACCAATTTTGAAACATGGAATGTCTACTCGCATTGTCAATGGCATTATTTAGGCATACCATTGCATCTCACTTTCCGCTCCTTCACTACAGGTCGGCTGAAATTATATGGAGCTGTAGGCGGATCACTGGAAATACCTCTACGTTCATCAGCCCACATCTCCGGAGCTTCCTCCACCCCCTATCTTGAGGAGGGAAGTTTCCACTCCCCTTGTGTATGGACCCTCTCCGGCAGTTATGGAGCCGCATTGAAGCTATCCAACCGGTTCGACATCTTCATCGAGCCAACCCTCCATATATATCTTAATAATAAAGCCACCGTACCCAACATATGGAGCGACAATCCCCTCGGATTCTCCCTTCCAATAGGCCTGCGACTCAACCTGTAAGTACTTGTGTTATATAATCTTTACAGTTGTAGTCTCCTATTATTTTTATTCGAAAAATGTGGAACTTAAAAAAAAATTTACGTCCCCATGCAGTATATCCAATGTTTTCCAATCATAAGGATAAGAGGAGATTTCAGAGAATAAATCCTATGAAATATCAATGAACTGGGGCACAGAGGGGGGTAAATATGATGATTACTTTTATTCCATTTCGGCAAAAGAATGGCCCTCTGGAGGATATAATTATGATGCAGGACATCAAATTATTGTGAGTAAATAATATTCTAAATTATAAAAAGACATATGAAATTCAAATCAATTGGATACTTCCTAACCGGCATTGTCGTAGCAAGTATCATGAGCTCATGCTCGGCAGACGAACCTTCTGACACAAATATCGGGAAGGTAAAACCAACAGAAATCGTACTCTCACCTTCTACCCGATCAATAGTCAAGACTTTGGATTCAAGCTATTTGAAATACACCACAGATCTCATAAAGTTTATGACAGATACAGATCCGGAAATATCTTCTCTCGCGACCTCCCCCCTCTCCACAACTATGCTTATGAGTATGATTGCCAACGGTGTCAATGAGGAGAGTCGGAAAGAGATTACGGACTACCTCGGCACCGATGATATAGTCTCCCTTAACGATTACTGCAAGACCATACTTGCTGAACTACCCGGTATCCATCCTCATGCCACCGCCAATCTAGCCAATGCAGCATGGGTGAACAAACACTTCAACATATCCTTCAATAAGGATTATTTGACTATCCTTAACAACTGTTTCAATGGGAAATCATTCAGTTATGACTTTACTGAGGATCAGGGTAAGATACGCAAGGAGGTGAACAATTGGTCAGCAAAGAATACAGGAGGACTAATCCCGAATTTAGATATGAATATGTATCTTCAAGATTCACAAACAATGCTCGTGCTCCTGAGTTCCATTTATTTCAAAGCACCTTGGGAGCATTTCCCTAAGAAAAATACAAAGAAAAGTATTTTCCATGGGTCACACCATGATATGTCGGTTGAGATGATGACATCAAGACCACTTACAGGTTATCCTTACTATAAGGATGACGATTTCGACATATTCGCCATCGATCTTGCCGACGGTGCCTACTGGCTCCACATCATTCTACCGGCAGAAGGCCTCACTTTGAGGAAGGCCGTAGAAATCATTACTCCGGAATTTATGTCAAAGGTAAACAATGAGATAGTAACTTCCACCCTCACTGTATCGATGCCTAAATTTACAATAAAAAGCTGTATTAATCTCAACAATTTGCTTAAGACCAATGGGGTGGCGTCCTTTATGTATTCAGACCATCTAACGATGTTCGAAACGATACTTGATCAGGTTGCGTATATGCGTTTGGGTCAGAATACGGTCTTCTCCATTGATGAGTCTGGTGCCGATGTCGCCTCATCTTCCTTCGGTGAAATGATTATTGGGAGTCCCGCTATCGACCCCTCTAAGAATTATCAGATTACTGTAGATCGGCCCTTCATTTTCTACATTACCGAAAGTAGTACAAAGACATGGATAACCTCAGGCTTCTTTGCCAACCCGGATCTGTTTTACGGCATTTAAATTCAAATCTATCAAGTCGGAAGTAAAATACCAATCATAGGTATAACCGTCCGTGACAATTTAGAACTACCAAGATAGCTGTCCGGCCAGCGGACAGCTATCTTTATAAGAATTTCCCAAGTCTCCCTTCCAATAGGCTTGCGACTCAACCTGTAAGCGTCAGATATCGTAGAAGCGATCCATGAGCTCTCTGCGATAGGATTTCGATATCTTTATTTCGGTAATGCTGTCGAGAGGTGGAAGCAGGATGCAGTCGTTGCCGGAGATGATACCCACATAACGCATATTCACAATGAAATGCTTATGGGTGCGCACAAAGTCAGGTCCATACCCGAGAATCGTCTCCGCTGTGGTCTGACGTTTCAATATGATACGTTTGAGATTGGAGAAGACACATTCCCAAATCTTTCTCTCCGAGAGATAACGGAAATAGACTATCTCTGCCGGATTCACAATAATTTTGGAATTGATAACCGATGTAATTGCAATCGGACGCATCGACCTGCCCATATAACCTCCGGCCGAATCTCCGGCTACCGGAAGCGGAATGCCGGTAGTATGAGCAGAGACAGGATGGCTCTCTGCCTTCATACGCCTCATGATCACATCCAGATCGGTAGGATCAAACGGTTTCAGGAGAAAATCAAAAACCTTCAGTGAAAGCGCATCGTGGATATAGCGGCGGTAACATGTATGGAACACCACTCGCGTATTCGCCGGAAGCGACGCCTGTTCAAACCATTCCAGCCCGTTTGAGTCCGGAAATTCCATGTCAAGGAAAAGAAGATCCGGAGCATGTTGCGCCACAATACGTTCTCCCTCTGCGAGAGTAGTGGCCGTGCCACATAAGTTTATGTCATCACGTTTGCTAAGGGCTGCTTCAAGAAGCCTCATACTCGGCATGTCGTCGTCGATAATCACGACCTTGTATTTCGGTTGACTCATAGCGACGTATAATTTAAAATTTTGGGTTCGATAATTAATTTAGCACCTACTCGGCTACTTATACATTATTGGTATAGTGATGGTGGCCACACACCCGGTGAGGCCGTCGAATTCTGATTCTGTATTGATTGTAAACAGAGTCTTCTCCTTGTTGCGCTCGTTAATAAGGCGTATGGTCTCAACAAGCACACGCAGACCGGTGCCCGATCCATGGGTGGCGACCTCGCGTGTACCCGTGTTATTGAACACCGTCACCGCTATCCTGTCATCCCCCTCCCTATTCACCGATATCACAAGCACAGGCTGTTGATCGGGGGTGAGTGAAGCGAAGCCATGCTTGAATGCGTTCTCCACCAATATTTGCAAAGCCATCGACGGGAAGAGAAATTCAAGATCCATATCCCGGGGAATTGAACACCGGTATTCGGGCCGGATCTTCAGTCCGTCAGACATCACATGTATATAATCACCCACAAATGAGAGCTCCTCCTTAAAAGGGATAATCATCTCCGAGGCGATGTATTGTTGACGGCGAATAAGACGCACGAGCGAGTCAAGGTGATATGGCGACCCATGCACGGCGCGTGCGAGTTCATGGTTGAGCGCATTATAGATAAAATGTGGAGTTATGCGGTTCCGCAGATTCTCCTGACGCAGGCTCACTATCTTCTGCATCATCTTCTCCTCACGCCGGTGCATTCTGCCGCGTCGTAATATTATAAAAAGGATAAGCCCCACAGTGATAGCCACAGACAATGCCATCAAAGCGAAAAGCCGGAATATTCTTGCCTCCTGGCCTTTACGTTCTGTCTGTAGATTAAGGATGCGGCGATCGCGCTGATACATGGCATTGAGAGCGGAAATCTGCTGCTTCAATTTATAAGAGCGAAGGGAATCGTTGAGATGCACATACTCGGTCTCCATTTCATAAGCATCCTTGTAGCGCCCTGTGGCTTTATAGATATCTTCCATCACCTGAAGTCGGGCAAGGAGCTGCTCCAGACGCATCTGGCTGTCAAGTGGATAACGCTCCACGAGCCGGAGAGCCTCTGAATAATCTTTATCTACAAGGGCTTTTCGCATTTGCAAGGTCTGTATGTAGGAACTCGCCACAGGATTGGGCTGAACATCGGAAAAGTAGCGGCCAGCGGAATCAAGCACCTCGGCCGCCCCATCCGTCCTCCCCAAGCGTATCTCAGTGTCAGCGAGATTAACGGAATTGAAAATCCTCTCCCATTGTGCATCGGGCAGCGAGTCGAGCATATCCTTCAATTGGTTGAACACTCTGTTGGCACCCTCGAAATCCTCATAATAGTAGAGATTGTTGCCATATCCTGTAAGAGTGTTGAATTTATCATACTGACTCATATCATCGAGTATGTCGAGCGATTTCTTCCACCACATCGTGCTGTTTTCAAAATCGTGCATGTCAGTGAGCACGGAGGCAATACCGTTGTAGAGGGGAATATAGTGCACCGTAGACATATTCAAGGAGTCTGCCACGGAGATAGCCCGATGATAATAGAACGCGGCGCTATCGAGCATTGCCGCCATTCTAAGTGCATTGGCATAATTGCCGTAATATTGTGGCAAATCGCTCACATGGCCCGAAATCTCCACATTGTCTACCGACAGACGAAGATATTTGAGCGATGAGTCGGGATTGAAAGCAAACTGATCAAAATAAGCCCCCTTTGTCTGATAGCCTTTCGCCTTCAATTGCGCAATCTCCTCCGTCACTGGTTGCCTGCAGAGCCAGGTCAGGGCCGAATCTGAAATAGCCGACAACAATTCCGGCTTGCTCTGATAGTAGGCGTTGACTCCCTGGAGCAACATACTCTCACACCAAAGCTGCGAATCGCCCACACTCAGCGCGTCTCTCTTCAAAGCCTCGGTCAGCTCAATAGCATCCTTAATATGACCCGAACGCAGTGTGTCGTTAATTTCATTGACTCTCTTACGCGCATCAGAGGGATCTCCTTTGTGGACACAAGAGATAATCACACCGGCTATGAAAGCGATGACTACGAGTGGCAATATCCGCAACGTTTCTTTCGAGAGCTTCATTCAGTCTGGTTTTGCTTACAGAAGTTGTTACTATTTTTGGAGCTTCCTGTTTTTTTTTACCTACTTCTTTGAGAAGTGGAAGTGAGTATACCAATGCAAAGATAATCATTATTTTGCACACTTTTATTACCCATCTGAGGTATACTTACTAAACTTCATACAAAAATTTGCTTCTCAGCTATCAATTTAGGCCTTTTGTCCACATTTAACGGCCTTATAGGCTCAAAACGCAATTTTCATGGTTTTATATACAGAAAAGAATATATAACTTTGCAATCGACTCCTCATCATTGCATATACATACAAAATGCTCCTCATCACATTCCACTCTTCTCCGTTGTAAGTAAAGACAAGGCTGTTTTTTGCAATCTCAATATTTACTATCTCAATCTGTAAAGTCCTTGCCAGCCACTTGACTTACAATTGAACCGGCAACGTCCGAGGGACCGATATATGGTCCGTCGGACGTTGCTTCCCAAAACAAAACGCGGTCCGTACGCTCCCTTTCAAGCGGGAGCCTGACCGGTCATCAAACGTATCCATAAATTATTACGGAGTGGTGCATAAAAATAAATTTTTATGCACCACTCCGTAATAATACAGTGTGTCTGATTATAATAATCAGACACACTGCTATCTATACTTCTTATTTATGCGTACATGTTCACGATAGCCTCATAGAGCTCCTGCTTGCCGGAGATCTGCTTGGGCTCGTTGACTCTCTTGCCGATCTCGGCGAGCTGTTCGAGTGTGAGCTTACCCTCCTCAAACTCCTTGCCCTCACCTGCGTCGAATGATGCGTAGCGGTCGGCGAGCATCTTCTTGTAGGGTGATTTCTCAAGAACATTGGCGGCACATTCGAGCGCGCGGGCCATGGCGTCCATGCCGGCGATATGCGCGATGAAGATATCCTCAAGATCGGTGGAGTTACGACGGGTCTTGGCGTCGAAGTTTGTACCACCATTGCCGAGACCACCGTTGCGGATCACCTGCATCATAGCCTGTGTCAGCTCATAGTTGTCAATGGGGAACTGGTCGGTGTCCCAACCATTCTGATAGTCGCCACGGTTTGCATCGATTGAACCGAGCATACCGTTATCTACAGCCACAGCAAGCTCATGCTCGAAAGTATGGCCGGCGAGAGTGGCATGGTTAACCTCGATATTTACCTTGAAGTCTTTCTCCAGGCCGTGTGCCTTGAGGAAGCCGATCACTGTCTCGGTGTCGACATCATACTGATGCTTGGAGGGCTCCATAGGCTTCGGCTCGATAAGGAATGTGCCGGTGAAGCCTTTGCTGCGGGCGTAGTCGCGAGCCATGGTAAGCATAGTGGCAAGGTGCTCCTTCTCGCGCTTCTGATCGGTGTTGAGAAGACTCATATAACCTTCACGACCACCCCAGAACACGTAGTTCTGACCGCCAAGCTCTATTGTTGCGTCGATTGCGTTCTTAATCTGAACCGCTGCACGGGCCACAACATCGAAGTCGGGATTGGTGGCGGCTCCGTTCATATAACGGCCGTGGCTGAATACATTGGCTGTTCCCCAGAGATTCTTGATATTTGTGCCCTGCATCTTCTGCTTGATGTAAGCCACCACCTCTTTGAGGTTAGCCTCATACTCCTCTACACTTGCACCCTCATCCACGAGGTCTACATCATGGAAGCAGAAATACTCTATGCCGAGTTTCTCCATGATCTCGAAGCCGGCGTCCACCTTGTTTTTGGCGATTTCGATAGCGTTTGCACCCTCATTCCAGGGGAATTTCTTTGTGCCGCCGCCAAACTGGTCGCCACCTTCGGCGCAGAGAGTGTGCCACCATGCCATGGCAAACTTAAGCCACTCTTTCATCGGTTTTCCGAGCACGAGTTTCTCAGCGTCATAGTAGCGATAAGCGAGAGGATTGTAAGATGAAGTACCCTCGAATTTGATTTTTCCTATTGAAGGAAAGTATTCTTTATTAGCCATTTCAATAAAAGTTATTAGTTGAATAATGCATTATGAGTTATACACTATGAATTATGCATTATGAATTGTGAATTGTGAATTACGCACTATGCATTACGCACTAAGAATTATGCATTATGCATTATGAATTATGAATTGTTAAAACGTCGTTGAGAATCTTTTTCCAACGGGCATAAGCTTCAAGATAGGGAGTGCGGTCGGCGGCCGGCTCGATCACCTCAAGCACCTTGAGCGATCCGAATGCCTCCTTATTATCGGCATATATCCCCGCACCGATACCGGCACCCTTCGCGGCTCCGGCGGCTCCGTCTGTATCGACAAGGTCGATCGTTGCTCCCGACACCGAAGCAAGTGTGTCGCGGAAGATTGGACTCAGGAACATATTGGCCTTGCCGGCATGAATACGTTTGATGTCCATTCCTATCGATTCCATAATCTCCATGCCATACATGAAAGAGAACACAATCCCCTCCTGCGCCGCGCGGATAATATGGTTACGGTTGTGGATATTGAAGTTGATGCCATGCATCGAACATTCTATCTGACGGTTCTCAAGCACTCGCTCCGCCCCGTTGCCGAAGGGAAGAATCGTGACTCCCTGACTTCCTACAGGAACGGTAGCGGCCAGCTCGTTCATCTCGGCATATCCGATCCCCTCGGGGGCCACATTCCGCTTTATCCAAGTGTTGAGTATACCGGTGCCGTTAATACAGGTCATCACTCCGATGCGCGTCTTCTCGCCGCTATGGTTCACATGGGCGAAGTTGTTCACACGAGAACGGGGATCATAATCAACGGTGCCATTGATACCATACACCACACCGGATGTACCGGCGGTTGATGCCACCTCACCCGGGTCAAACACATTAAGCGACAAGGCATTGTTCGGCTGGTCGCCTGCACGGTATGTCACCGGTGTCCCCTCGGCCAGTCCGAGTTCCCGTGCAGCCTTGGCAGTGAGGCGACCCTGCTCGGAGAATGTAGGCTTCACCTCCGGGAAAATCTCCGGTTCATATCCGAAGTAAGCCATCAGGAATGTAGCCGGGGCATTCTCCTTGAAGTCCCAGAGCATATATTCCGAAAGACCCTCGGGATTGGTGCAAATCTCATCTGTAAGACGCATGGCGATATAGTCGCCGGGGAGCATCACCTTGTATATTTTCTCAAAAATCTCAGGTTCCTCCTCCTTAAGCCAGCGTAGTTTTGAAGCTGTGAAGTTGCCGGGAGAATTAAGCAGACGCGGCAGACACTCCTCTGCGCCAAGTTCGTTGAAAGCTCTTTCGCCGTATGGCACACCGCGCGAATCACACCAAATGATAGCATCGCGAAGCACATTACGGTCGCGGTCGATAGCCACGAGACCATGCATCTGATAGCTTATTCCGATAGCCTTGATATCCTTGGGGTCGACAGCGCTTTGTGCGAGTACGGAAGCAGTGGCCTCCTTCAGATATCTCCACCAGTTCTCCGGATCCTGTTCGGCCCAACCCTGACGCAGGGCTTTTATCGGAGCCTCGCTCTTGGGAAAGAAGTCGGAAGCCACACATCTTCCCGAGGTTGCATCAACAAGAGCGGCCTTGACGGAAGAGCTTCCTATGTCGTATCCTAATAAATACATGATAATGAGTATCAAATCACGCCTCTGAATAACATCCGTTAATGAGGCTGTGTAAAAATGCCGGCGGAAAGTGATCTTTGCGGTCGCCTTCCGCCGGCTATATTACGGTAAATGGAATTTTAAGTTCAGTTTCAGAACATCGATTTCACCTGATTGTATACATTATCGGCTGTGAAACCGAGCTTCTCGTCAAGTACGGTATAGGGAGCGGAGAAGCCAAACGACTCGAGACCCCATATCTTACCGTCGGTGCCTACAAGTCCGAGCAGGTTTACGGGAAGGCCGGCGGTAAGGCCGAACTTCTTCACATCCTTCGGGAGCACCTCAAGCTGATATTCCGACGGCTGGGTGCGGAAGAGTCCCTCGGAGGGCACCGACACCACTCTTACCTTAAGACCATCCTCACGGAGCTTCTTGGCACCCTCTACCAGAGTTGCCACCTCAGAACCGGTAGCCACAAGCACAACATCGGGATTCTCGTCGGAACCGGCCACTATATAGCCACCCTTCTCTGCCTGAGAATAGTCGTTGCCCGCGGGAAGGCTCGTGATGTTCTGGCGTGAGAGTATGAGAGCTGTGGGAGTGTATACGTTCTCCATAGCAAGCTTCCAAGCCACGGTTGTCTCCTCGGCATCGGCCGGACGGAGCACAAGCACGGAGTTACGGCCGTGGTGATTCTTGAGTTTCTCCATAAGGCGAATCTGTGCCTCCTGCTCCACGGGCTCGTGAGTGGGGCCATCCTCACCTACACGGAATGCGTCGTGAGTCCAGATAAACTTCACGGGAAGCTCCATGAGGGCTGCCATACGCACTGCCGGTTTCATATAGTCGGAGAATACGAAGAAGGTAGCGCAGGCTGCGATAACACCGCCATGAAGCGCCATACCTATGCAGCAGCAAGCCATCGTGAGCTCAGCCACACCTGCCTGCAGGAACGCGCCTGAGAAATCACCCTTGGTGAATGCCTTTGTCTGTTTGAGGAAGGAGATTGTCTTGTCGCTCTCTGAAAGGTCGGCTGATGAGCAGATCATATTGGGCACCTGCTGGGCAAGCTGAGCGAGCACAACTCCCGAAGCGTTACGCGTAGCGTCGTTCTGCTTCTGCTCCACTTTCGACCAGTCGATCTTGGGAGCCTTGTTCTCCATCCATCCTGCCAATGCTTCTGCCTTCTCAGGATTCTTATCGGCCCATTCCTTCTCCTCGGCCTTACGCTCGGCCACGATACCCTCAAGGGCCTTGGCACGGTCGTCGTAAAGAGCCTTCACCTCGTCGAAGATTACGAACGGATCGTCAGGATTACCGCCGAGATTGCAGATTGTGTTCTTGAACGCATCGCCGCCGAGAGGAGCGCCGTGTGTCTTGCAATTACGCTCGTATGAGGTGTTGTCGGCCTTACGGGCACCTTTACCCATTACGGTCTTGCCGATGATGAGTGTAGGACACTCACGCTCTGCCTTGGCAGCATTGAGAGCCATACGGATCTGGTCAACATCATGACCGTCGATCTCTATTACATTCCAGCCCCATGAGCGATATTTCATAGCGGTGTCTTCGTTGGTCACCTCTGCTGTCTCTGTAGAGAGCTGAATATCGTTTGAGTCATAGAACATCACCAGATTACCCAGGCCGAGTGTGCCGGCGATACGTCCCGCGCCCTGAGAGATCTCCTCCTGGATGCCGCCGTCTGATATATATGCGTAGATTGTCTCTTTGTCGAAACCGGGATTGCCGGTGCGTGCTCCGAGGAATTTGGCCGCGATGGCGGCTCCCACAGCGAAGGTGTGTCCCTGGCCGAGCGGACCGGAGGTATTCTCCACACCACGTGCGATGTCAAACTCCGGATGGCCAGTAGTGGGGCTGCCCCACTGGCGGAGCTGCTTCAGCTCATCGATTGAATATTTCCCAAACAGGGCGAGCTGGGCATAGAGCATCGGAGCCATGTGGCCCGGGTCAAGGAAGAAGCGGTCGCGTGTAGCCCAGTGGGGATCCTTTGGATCAAACACGAGATATTCGCTGAAAAGCACATTAATAAAGTCTGCACCACCCATGGCTCCGCCGGGATGGCCGGATTTTGCCTTTTCCACCATGGAAGCGGCAAGGATTCGGATATTGTCCGCCGCGCGGTTAAGAATTTCTTTTTCCATTTTACTTACTTTTTCATGATAATTTCAAGAATATCGTCTCTAAGAATTTACCGTAAAGTGTCTAACGGAGACCGGAGCAAATCCGGCAATATTGTCTAAATTTCGGTAGGGTTATCGCGCAGAGCAGTGGCTCTGCGTGGCTCTTGAGAGATTTCACACTGCAAAGATAGTAAAATGAGTGTAATTTTATAGG